>NZ_CALPCY010000048.1:0-36709 GCF_943193115.1 Otoolea muris | reverse complement strand
TCCTCGATAGCTCAGTCGGTAGAGCACGCGGCTGTTAACCGCGCTGTCGTAGGTTCGAGTCCTACTCGGGGAGTTTTAAGTATATTTTTTCATAAAGCGGCATATAATAGAATAACGGCCCCATGGTCAAGCGGTTAAGACATCGCCCTTTCACGGCGGTAACACGAGTTCGAATCTCGTTGGGGTCATTCAGGCGACATAGCCAAGTGGTAAGGCGTGGGTCTGCAACACCCTGATCACCAGTTCAAATCTGGTTGTCGCCTTTTCAAAGAATCACAGAGATGTGGTTCTTTTTTTATGCGCAGGGATGCGTAAGGAAATTAGCAGCTTTGCTGCACGCACCCCGCGCGCGAGCAGGGAGAAAAGTCTTCGCTGCCCGGATTGCACACGAGCGCCTGGCGGAAGGCTGATTTACTGTCCGCTGTTCATCAAAACGCTTGCGCCCCCCAAGAAACAATGTTACAATATTCCAAAACGCATCTTGGAGGCGGCGCGCATGTCAGGCTGCCATATACAGGAGATCTATACAGGGGATCCGGAAAGGAGACCATTTTAGCCGGAAGGGAGATATACGATACGCCATGAAAGTAATCAAGGAGCCGCAGTTAAGGGCAGAGGAGGATAACCGGAGTTTAAGGGATGCTGTGACGGAGATTATTGACCATGTTCGTTGCGGAGGGGATCAGGCGCTTCGGGAGTACAATGAGCGGTTTGACGCCTGCAGCCGGGAGTCGCTGCGGGTGTCAGAGGAGGAGATAAAAGCTGCTTATCAGGAGCTCACGAAAGAGGAGACAGAAGACTTAAAAGCGGCCTGTGAAAATATCAGGGCTTTTGCCATGGCTCAGAAGGAGACATTAAAGCCTCTTGAAGCATTCAGTCCACAGCCTGGTATTTTCCTGGGGCATCGGATTATACCTGTGGATTCGTGCTGCTGTTATGTGCCGGGAGGCAATTACCCGCTGTATTCCACGGCGCTCATGCTGGCGGTTCCGGCGCGCGTGGCCGGGGTGAAGCGCGTGGCGGCCTGTTCGCCGGCTGCGAAGGGGACGAACCGGATCAATGCGAAGACGCTGGCAGCCCTTGACATAGCCGGTGTGGATGAGATTTACGCGGTAGGCGGGGCGCAGGCGATTGCGGCGTTTTCTTACGGGACGGAAAGCATCCGTCCGGTTGACATGATTGTGGGGCCGGGAAACCGGTTTGTCACGGAGGCAAAGCGTCAGTGTTACGGACAGGTGGGAATTGACTTTGTGGCCGGGCCCAGCGAGGTGCTGGTGATTGCGGACGACAGGGCGAATCCCCGGGCGGTGGCGGCGGATCTGCTGGCCCAGTCAGAGCACGATGTGAACGCCAGCGGGATCCTGGTCGCGACGGACGAGGCATTCGCCCGCCGCGTTATGGAAGCTGTGGACGAGGAGCTTGAGACGCTTGCGACAGCCGGGATTGCCAGACAGTCCTGGGAGCGTTTTGGGAAGGTCTGCGTGGCAAAAGATCTCAGAGAGGCGATCGATTTCGCAAATGCCTGCGCACCGGAGCATCTGGAGCTCAATATCGGGCGTCCGGAGGATGTGATAGAAGCTCTCACAAATTACGGCTCCCTTTTTATCGGAGAAAACACGGCGGAGGTGTTTGGCGATTATGCGTCCGGGACGAACCATACCCTGCCGACGCTCCGCGCAGCCCGCTATACGGGAGGCGTCTGGGCCGGAACCTTTTTAAAGACATGCACCCACCAGAGTATGACCTTAGAGGCATCAAGGCATCTTGCCCCGCTGGCGGCCAGGCTTGCGCGCGGGGAGGGGCTTGCAGGCCACGCGTTTGCAGCGGAAATGCGCGCAAAGTGACGCTGCCGCCCGTTAAGTTGTATGAATCATGAAAACAACAGGGCGATGCACCGGGTTGAGAATACGGAGGAAATTATGCCTACGACAGATCCATTAGTCATGCCCATTGTCAAATGGGTGGGCGGTAAGCGGCAGCTACTGGATGCCATCGTGCCGCGGATACCGGAACATAATATGTATTACGAGCCGTTTGCGGGAGGGGGAGCTGTTTTTTTCCATATGCAGCCGGCAAAGGCTGTGATCAATGACTCCAATGAAGAGCTGATCAACATTTACCGGGTAATCCGGGAGCGCCCGGAGGAGCTGATTTCGCTTTTGCAGCGCCACCGGGAGAGGAACTGCCAGGAATATTTTTATGAAATCCGCTCTCTGGATCGGGATGGGGAGGCGTACGCGGGCCTGTCTGACGTTGAGCGGGCCGCCAGGATTATTTATTTGAATAAGACGTGCTATAACGGCCTGTTCCGGGTGAACCGCGCAGGCGAATTTAACTCGCCGTGGGGACGCTACAAAAACCCGAATATTACCAACGAGGAGACGATCCGCGCCATGAGCGGATATCTGAAGCGCGCGAAGGTGAAGATTCTCTGCGGGGATTACAGGGAGGCTCTAAAGGGGATCCGGAAGGATTCCTTTGTCTATCTGGATCCGCCGTACATGCCGCTGAGCTCGTCCTCGTCATTTACGGGCTACACCTCCTCCGGCTTCGGGCCGGATCAGCAGATGGAGCTGAAACGTCAGTGCGATCTGCTGAATAAGCGCGGGATCCGTTTTCTGCTCTCCAATTCCTGCTGTGAGTTTATTGAGGATCTCTATAAGGATTACACAGTGGAGCGGGTGCCTGCGAAGCGCACAATCAACGCAAAGGCGGACAGGCGGGGCGCGATTGACGAGGTGCTGGTGAGAAATTATGAGCTTGACAGATGAAAAATGGGAGCTGCTCTTTGAACGGTATGAGATACAAAAAAAGGTGTCAGAGAGCGGCCTTTTTTATATTTCTGCGGATCAGATCCGGGAATATAAGGAGCCCAGGCTGATGACAAAGTTTGATACCAGGGAATCGCTGCCCGCTGTGTTTGGGGGACGGCTGGGGATTCTTCCTGTGACGCGCGGGAATTATGTGATTGGGGACTTTGATCTCTATGAGGATTTCCCGGAAACAGGCGCCGCGGCGCGCTGGGAAAGGGGCGCTTTCGGAAAACACGGGCGGGGATCCGAGAAACACATAAAACGAGTATACATTTCTTCTGAGTATGAAACGATTGACATTCATGATATCCGCTCCGAGGCAGGCGCGATCAATGTTCTGGGAATCACAGGGATCCTTGATGACTTTCTTGGGGGAGAGGGCTTTAAGCAGACGGTTTCCGGGAGGATGGCCTCCGGGCGCTTTGATTTTATCGTGGATCCGCACAGAACCGGAAGGGGACAGAAGCTGTGGGCAGGGCAAAACGGGCGGGCCGCCGCGCCGGGAAGCCGCATAGAGGTCGCTAATTCCCAGGTAGAGATCGACGGAGGCTTTGAAGACCGCTCTTCTTTTGCGATCATTGAGGGGAAAAATGTTGTCCACAGCAATTTCCTTGTGCGGCAGCTTTACTACCCTTACCGCCTCTGGGAGGGGAAAATAAAAAAGCCGGTGCGCCCGGTGTTTCTGGTATACTCCAACAATATCTTTCATCTGATGGAATACGAGTTTACGGATCGGCTTCATTATAATTCCATCCGCCTGGTAAAAGAACGGTTTTACAGTCTTGAGGACACGGAGATTACGACAGCGTCCCTTTGGGAGACATGGAGACAGGTTGAGGTAAAGCCGGAGCCGGAGGTGACATTTATCCAGGCGGACAGCTTTGAAAAGGTGATATCGCTGGTGGAATGCCTGTACAGGCAGCCGATGACTTCAGCGGAGATAGCAGAGGTATTCGCCTTTCAGGAGCGGCAGTCGGACTACTATTTTAACGCCTGCCGTTATCTTGGGCTGGCGGTGAAGGAGAAGGAGGAGGACGGCCGCATCCGGGCGCAGCTCACGAAAGAGGGACGTAAGCTCTGCAGGCTGCGCTACAAAGAGCGCCAGCTCGCATATGTGCGTCTGATACTGGAGCACCGGATTTTCCACGAGCTGTTTGGACAGATGCTTGAGAGCGGGGAAGCGCCGGATCGGCGTGAAATTGAGCGAAAGATGGAGGAACTCAGTGTATGCAGCCAGAGCCTTCTCAAACGCCGGGCCTCGTCTGTGGCGGCATGGCTCAAGTGGATTGAGGGTTTAGGAACTGTCCAAAAATAATTTGTAATAGCGCGCAGGATTTTTCAAACACGCTCTAGCATACGGAAGGAGCGGAGGCATATCTGAAAAACAGGGGGACAGTCCCGCGCTTCCTGTCTCCCTGTTCTTCGCGGCCGCTATGTGTCGGTATGATCGTCTGCTCCGCTCCTGGCGCATGCCTTCATCGCGTAGCAGGCCCGGCCTTTTTCTTTGGCTTCGTATAACATAAGATCCGTTTCTGCCAACAGATGATTTACTTCCTGTGGAAAGACAAATTGATAAGCGCCGATGCTGCAGCTTATTTTTTTGTCTGTCAGAGTCGTGGAAATGGCCTTTAAGAATTGATCCAGCCGCTGCTTCAGCTCCTGCTGCGGCATGGATTTTTCAATGATAACAGCAAATTCATCTCCGCCGAGCCGTCCGGCCTTTCCGCTGTCCCCAAAAATACGCTGCAGGTTTGACGCAATTTCTCTCAGCACGGTATCGCCCACGGCATGTCCGAAGGTATCATTGATTTCCTTAAAATAATCGGCATCCACAAACAAAAACCATCCGGTACGCTGCGGGTCTGCGCCGTTTGTCTCCTGTACTTTATTACAATGGTAAAGAAACATCCGCCGTCCCATCACGCCAGTCAGGGCGTCCATCTCTCCCTTGTACTCTTTGTATTCCATATATTTGTAAATAGAAACCAGCAAAATAACGGAAATCACATTGAGCGCCAGCGAAGCGATCAAAAACTGCATCTGCAGATGCAGCAGATCGGCGGAAATCCTGTCAGATACCGCAAAGCCGTGCTGTCCCAGCATATAAGATTCCCTCTCGGAAAAATAGACGGTTGCACAGACGGCCATGCATAACATAAAAAATTCAAACGCGGCAAAAAACAGATTCATCTTTTGGGATGCGTAGGGATTGCTGTTTGACTGATCAATACACTGCTTTACGTTTTGCATAACATCTCTGTGATATACAATCCACAATATCTGCACGATCATGACGCAGACAGCGGCAAAGAGCGCGTCATCCCAGTCAAATTGAAAGGCGGAACTGTAATGATATCCCAGTTCCGGAAATAAAATGCCCATTGCGGAATAAACGAGAAGCGAATGCGTCTTGGGAGCAATGGCAGAAATCACGCCGATCCACAGGCGGCTGTGCTTTCTCTTTACCGCCAATTTAAATGCCAGTCCGACTAAAAGTCCAAACAGTGTTCTTGTTCCAATACTCAGCAAAAGGCTGCTGGCCGGAGCTCCGCTTAAAAACGGCGAGAAGACCGCGTCGGACGGCATAACATAGGAAGCAGAGGCTTTACACATACTGGCGGCTCCAAAAACGAGCCCGACGATTGCAGACTGCGCAGGACCCAGCAGGCATCCTGCGATCAGAATCGGAATGTATGCGATGGTGACAGAAATAGGGGGTATATGGATATACCCCAAAAAGGTAAAAGACATTAAAAGTTCAACCGCTATCAGGATTCCCAGAAAATAACGGTCAAAACGGGAATGATCCCACAGTTTTTTTATAAAATTCATTAAATCTCGCTTTCCGATTATGAAGGACGGCATCTTATCATATGCCGCGCCCTCATCTTTCCGGGGTATGTACATCTTGCAGGAAAGTAAAATAAAAGTGTTGGGCGGACATACGGGCGCTTAGGAACAGTCTCGAAATAACTTCCCATATTCCTTGTCTTTTTCTCCGACAGCGCTGCTCAAAAATCAGTTACATAGCCCGCTATGCGCCTGATTTTTGAGCAGCGCTCTCGAAGAAAAATCCTGCGGACTACTGGGAAGTTATTTCGAGACAGTTCCTTACGCGGGGTAAACCAGTTGCTCGTCCGTGATCTGCTCCAGCGTATTGGACAGGAAACGGCCCGCCAGGTATTTGGCCATGGGGAGATTCATATCAAGATAGTTTCCGCAGTCTTTGGCGCATGCGCCCGGGACCTCTCCTTCAAAGTCCCGCATAAAGGTAAACAGCTCCTTCATGAGCGGAAGGATGTCACGGGAGGTCAGATCTCCGGTTAAAAGGAGGTAAAACCCGGTGCGGCAGCCCATGGGGCCAAAATAGAGCACGCGGTCCTTCCATGTCGGGTGATTGCGCAGGAACGTAGCGGCCAGATGCTCGATCGTGTGCACCTCCGCCGTGTTCATAACCGGCTCGGCATTGGGGCGGGTCATGCGGATGTCAAAGGTAGTGATGGCGATGTCTCCGGCAGGATCCCGGCGGGAAACGTAAACGCCGGGGAGAAGCCGCAGATGGTCAATGGTGAAGCTTGTGATTTTTTCCATAGTATCCTCCTTGTAGGAATGGTTATATAATCGCTGCAGGGTTTTGCACTGGATTTAGTTTAGCAGATTGGGGAGGAAAGCGCAAGACTTCTAAAAGCTTAAGAGTGTGTTACTGCAGCAGCATAGTTACTGTTGCCAGACACAGACCGGCAGGAGGGGAGGGGGCTGTTCGCGCGAAATGTTAGTCAGTTAAGGGCTTTTCCGGTAACAGTTCAGATATTTTTGAACCAATGGTTTAGTTGAGCGGACTATTGCGGGATGCCGTTTATTGTGGGGAGGCCGCCGGCGCCAGCTACGTTATCAGCGGGCCTGGAATCAGTTTTATCCTGCCGGAAGTTTTGTAATACGTTTGCCTGGCATAGACGGACAGGAATCTCTTTTGTCTGAATTGCTGCCCCTGTCTTCTCTCTGTCAGCGGCAAAAAATATAATGTACTCTCGGAATCTCTCTGCGCCTGCTTTTGCGGCTGATTTTCCGCCAGATGCACCCAAATTTAATCAACGTACGCTCCACGTACGCCTCATAAATTTGTGCACATCTGACAAAAAATCATCTCACAAAATCAGGCACAGCGAGATTCCGAGAGTACATGCTCCGCCTCTGTTTCCTGAACCGTTCCAGCCGTCATTTCTCCAACAGTTTCAGCCGCTGTTTCCCAACAGTTTCAGCCTCCTGCGCCGCAGGGGACGGCGCGCCGCCCCGGCTCTTCCGCCCGGAGGCGTCCTGCCTTCCAGCCGGAGGAGCCGGGGGCCCACCTGACGATATTCTTCAATATCCGAACTGCCCTTCCTCCCTGCAAACCGCCTGTTTCCAATGGTTTCCATGCAGCTTCCCTTTCCCTTTCATACAAAAAGCTCCTGTCTGACAATATGGCGGGGCTTGTTTTTTTCATGTCAGCCGCGTTCTGCGGCAGGCGGCCCGCGCAGTCAGGCGGCAGGACTTTCATCGTATTTCCGGAATATTCCATTCTCTTTTCCTGCTTTTGCATTATAATTCTGTGGTTGTCAAAAATATTCCAATTATAGATGTAATTCCATTAGTTTAAATTTTCAATTCGGATATTGAAGATTATCATCATATCAACGCGGGATCACGCCCTGGGATCACCGCTCAGATTCTTCATTATTTTAACATAGGGAATCGACAATTTCAAGCAAAAAAAGACAGGCGCGGGGCCTCCTGGTTTGCCGCTTGAGTAAACATATTTCATGAAAAATTTCTGATTTTACAAGGCTTTCTGATTATGTGCAATGTCAGTTAAGATGTATGTGAACGATGGTTCATTGTGAGGGGGCCTCCGCCAGTTCCTGTATCTATAAGGAATCTCGCTCCCGCTCGGAGAAAAGCGCAGCGGGAGCGGGGTTCCTGATGGATTTAGAATCTGACACGGGCGGCCCCCTCACGACAAACAACACCTCGCAATCCTTCACTCTGCTTAACTCTTAACTACTTACCATTGGCCTGTGAACAGTAAAGCAACAGGGGATCAGCTCCCAAGCAGAAATAAATAACAAACTTGCTATTAAAACCAGTTCATATTATAATAAATTATACAAGCGCTGTAAAACGATTATCAAAAACACGCGCCTGCCCCGGACAGGGATGCAGGTGATAAAAGTAAGGAGACAAGACTATGTTAGACGGCAAAAAAACTCTGTTCAGCGGCATGCAGGCAACTGGAAACCTGACTTTGGGAAATTATCTGGGCGCCCTGAAAAACTGGGTGACGATCAGCGATGAATATCAGACCTTTTTCAGCGTGGTCGATATGCATTCGATTACAGTACGCCAGGATCCGGCAGAACTTCGGAAAAGGGCCAGAGCCCTTCTGACGCTGTATATTGCAGCCGGCCTGGATCCGGAAAAGAACTGTATTTATTACCAGTCCCACGTATCAGGCCATGCGGAACTTGCGTGGATCTTAAATTGCTTCACCTATATGGGGGAATTAAACCGCATGACGCAGTTTAAGGATAAGGCGGCGAAGCACGCGGATAATATCAACGCGGGCCTTTTTACGTATCCGGTCCTGATGGCGGCGGATATCCTGTTATATCAGGCGGACGTCGTCCCGGTGGGCATTGACCAGATGCAGCATCTGGAGCTGACTCGCGATATTGCCATCCGTTTTAATAATATTTACGGAGACGTATTTACAGTTCCTGAGGCATATATTGGAAAATCGGGAGCGCGGGTAATGAGCCTTCAGGATCCCGCAAAGAAGATGTCCAAGTCGGACGAGAATCCGAACGGCAGTATTTACTTAATGGATGATCCGGATACGGTTATGCGCAAGTTTAAGCGCGCTGTGACGGACTCGGAGGCGTGCGTGCGCTACTGCGACGGGCAGCCGGGCATCCATAATCTGATTGATATTTACTGTGCCTGCACCGGGAAAACGCCGCAGGAGACGGAGGCGGAATTTGACGGCCGGGGCTATGGAGATTTTAAGGGAGCGGTAGGCGAGGCGGTTGTCTCTGTGTTAAAGCCCCTGCAGGCCCGCTTCGCGGATCTGTCTAAAAATAAGGATTACTTAGACGGGGTGATACGGGAGAATGCCAGGAAGGCGCAGTATTTCTCTGCAAAGACACTGAGAAAGGTACAGAAAAAGGTGGGATTTCCGGAAATCCCCCGCGGTTGACGATGTTTCATAAAACTATAAAATAAATGGAGGGAATGTCGATGAAGAAGATTATGAACGGTGCGGATCAGGTTGAGAACGAGATGATTCTTGGCATGGCAAAAGCTTACCCGCAGTATGTGAGGAAGCTGGACGGCCAGAACGTGGTCGTGCGCTCCTGCAAAAAGGAGGGAAAGGTAGCTCTCATAAGCGGCGGCGGCAGCGGGCATGAGCCGGCCCACGGAGGCTATGTGGGAGAGGGAATGCTGGACGCGGCGGTGGCCGGCGCGGTGTTTACGTCCCCGAGCCCGGAGCCTATTTTAGAGGGGATCAGGGCCATTGCCACAGATCAGGGTGTCCTGATGATTGTTAAAAATTATACGGGCGACGTGATGAATTTTGAGATGGCCGGCGAGATGGCGGAGATGGAAGGGATTGCAGTCAAGCAGGTTGTGGTCAATGATGACGTCGCCGTTAAGGACAGCCTCTATACCGTAGGCCGCCGCGGCGTGGCCGGGACGGTTCTGGTCCACAAGATTGCGGGCGCAAAGGCGGAGACCGGCGCCAGCCTTGACGAAGTGCAGGCGGCGGCGCAGAAAGCCATTGACAATGTGCGCACCATGGGCATGGCGATCACGCCCTGTACGGTTCCGGCGGCCGGAAAGCCGGGATTTGAGCTGAGCGACGATGAGATGGAGGTGGGCATCGGCATCCACGGAGAGCCGGGAACGCACAGGGAAGCCCTGCGGCCGGCGGACGAGATCGTGGATATGCTGATGGAAAAGATTCTGGCTGATCTCGATTATACGGGCCATGAGGCAGCGGTGCTGATCAACGGGGCCGGAGCGACTCCGCTGATGGAGCTCTTTATCATCAATAACCATGTGGCTGACATCCTGGCCGGAAAGGGGATTCCGGTGTATAAGACATTTGTCGGCAATTATATGACTTCCATCGAGATGGCCGGATTTTCGATTTCCCTGCTGCGCCTGGACGACGAGCTGAAGGGGCTTCTGGACGCAAAGGCGGACACACCGGCGTTTAAGGCGTGAGGCGGGAGATAATGCGATGATAAAAAGTGAAGAGGTAATCGAGGTTCTTGATAAGATCGGCGATAAAATTATTGAAGAAAAGGACTATTTAACCGAGCTGGACCGTCCGATCGGGGACAATGATCATGGGATCAACATGGCAAAGGGATTTACGGAAGTGAAAAAGAAGCTGCCGTCCCTTAAAGGGCAGGATCTGGGATCCATTTTTAAGACCGTGGGCATGACGCTTGTCTCGACCGTAGGCGGCTCGTCAGGCCCCCTGTACGGGACGGCGTTTATGAAGATGGGCATGTCCCTGACCGCTAAAAAGGAGATGAGCTTTGCGGAATTTCTGACTGCCTTTAAGGCCGGCGTGGAGGGAGTCGGGCAGAGAGGTCGCTCTGCGGCAGAGGAAAAGACCATGCTGGACGCCATGATTCCCGCGCTGAAAGCGATGGAGGCTGCCTGCGGACGCGGGCAGGATGCCAGGGAGGCGTTAAAGGAAGGCGCGGCCGCCGCCCTTGCGGGAGCGGAACACACAAAGGAGCTGATCGCCACCAAGGGACGCGCCAGCTATCTGGGAGAGCGCGGAATCGGCCATCAGGATCCGGGGGCGACCTCCTTTACGTATATGATTCAGACAGCGGCCGAACAGTTTTAAGACAGAAGGGTTTTGAGACAGAATTGCTGTACTTTTCAGACAGACTGTGATTCGGAAGCATGGCCGCGGCGGGCGGTTACAGGAGGGGAAGTCTTATGGTTGGAATTGTGATAATATCCCACAGCCAAAGCCTGGCAAAGAGCGTGGTGGAGTATACGGGGATGATGGCAGCAGGGGCAAAGGTCGCGGCCGCCGGAGGAACCCGGGACGGGAGCTTTGGAACCAGCTTTGAGAAGATCTGCCAGGCTGTGGACGAGGTGGATTCCGGGGACGGCGTGATCCTTTTGATGGATTTGGGGAGCGCTGTGATGACGGCGGAGATGGTAGTGGAAGAGCTGGGGGCGGATCGCGTCGCCATGTCGGGCTGCCCGCTGGTCGAGGGGGCTGTGGTGGCCACCATCGACGCACTGGGCGGCATGAGCCGGGACGAGATACTGGATGCGCTCGCAAAAGTTGGAGAGACGCCTAAGTTCTGATGGTTTTGGTTTGAGCGTTATAGGATCAAGTTTACAGGCTATACAAGCAGCGGAAAACAGCGCCTTTGCTTTTGGGGGAGGCGCTGTTTTTATGCGAACGGACCGCAAAGGGAAGTATTATACTGTCGTGCAATACGCATAAAGTCAATGCGCATATAAATTCTGGTAGAAAAACCCTGTGAATTGTGATAAAATACAAAGGTTAAACTGGGTTGCTTATACCATTTCATAACAGTTCAGGAGGAAGCGATGCAGGCTATACTTTTAGCGGGAGGGCTGGGGACGCGGCTGCGCAGCGTGGTGAGCGACCGGCCGAAGCCGATGGCCCCGGTGGGGGACAGGCCGTTTTTGGAATATGTGGTTCATGAGCTGAGCCGCTGCGGGATCGATGAGATGATATTTGCCGTGGGTTACAAGGGCGGCATGGTGGAAGCATATTTTGGCGACGGGAGCCGCTTTGGCGTGAAGGCGTCTTATGCGTATGAGGAGGAGCTTTTAGGCACGGCGGGCGCGATCAAAAATGCCGGACGCCTGACCACGGCGGATCGTTTTTTTGTGTTAAATGCAGATACGTTCTATCAGATGGATTACAGGCGTCTCATACGGGCGCAGGAGGAGATGGGACTTTCCATGGCTCTGGTGCTGCGCGGTGTGGAAGATATCTCGCGGTACGGGGAAGCGGCGCTTACGGACGGTTTCCTGACAGGATTTAATGAGAAGACGAATGTTCCGCGTCCCGGGACAATCAATGGCGGCGTGTATCTTATGACGCGCGGGCTTCTGGAGACGATTCCGGAGGGAAAGGTCTCGCTGGAGAATGAGATGATCCCTGCCTGGATGCGGGAGGGGCGGCGGCTGGGCGGCATCGTCCATGACGGGTATTTTATCGATATCGGCGTGCCGGAGGATTATTTCCGGTTTCAGGAGGATGTGAAGAAAGGGGCGGTCAGATGGTAATCAGGGGACGCGCGCCGCTGCGCGTGAGCTTTGGCGGCGGCGGGACGGATGTGGAGCCGTTCTGCGTCGAGCAGGGCGGGGCGATTATCGGCAGCACGATCAATAAATACGCGTATTGCTCGATTATTCCGAGGGAAGATGATCAGATTATCGTCCATTCCCTTGATTTTGATATGACAGTGAAATATAATACACAGGAAAACTATGTCTATAACGGAAAGCTGGATCTGGTGACAGCCGCGTTAAAGGCGATGAAGATTGACCGCGGGTGCGAGGCGTATCTCCAGTGCGACGCGCCGGCCGGGTCGGGGCTTGGCACATCGTCCACTGTGATGGTGGCCCTGCTTACAGCCATGGCGCGCTGGAAGGGCGTGCAGCTTGACAACTACGCCATGGCGGATCTGGCGTACGGGGTCGAGCGGCTGGATCTGGATATTGCCGGGGGCTATCAGGATCAGTATGCCTCGACCTTCGGCGGGTTTAATTTTATCGAGTTCCACGGGAGAAATAATGTGGTGGTAAACCCGCTGCGCATCCGCCGCGACGTGATCAATGAGCTCCAGTACAACCTGCTCCTGTGCTATACAGGCAAGATCCATGTGTCAGCCAATATTATCCGGGATCAGGTGGATAATTACAAAAAACAGGATCCGTTCCGCGCCATGTGCGAGGTAAAGGCCCTGTCGTACGCCATGAAGGATGAGCTGTTAAAAGGGAATCTCCACAATTTCGGCCGTCTTCTGGATTACGGCTGGGAGAGCAAGAAGCGGATGAGCACGCGGATCACGAACCCGCAGATCGATCTGCTCTATGAGGAGGCGAAAAAGGCAGGCGCTCTGGGCGGCAAGCTTTTAGGGGCGGGCGGCGGCGGCTTTCTGCTGATTTACTGTCCTTATAATGTAAGGCATAAGGTGGCGGACCGCCTGGAGCAGGCCGGGGGCCAGCTCATGGACTGGAATTTTGAGCTGCGCGGCGCGCAGAGCTGGATTTGTGACGAGGATCGGTGGGATTACCGGGAAGTCCGCGTCCAGATGCCGGATCGGGAATATACATTTGATCTGTAAGGCGGCCCGGCGGTTTAAAGTGTATTTGGAGAGCGCTCAGGGGCGGCGGCCGTCCGGATGGCGGAGACGGCTGCCAGGATGACGGGAGGCGGATGGGAGATGAATGAGAAACCAAAGAAAGCGGCGGGGACTGCGCTCCCGAAGGTCGTTTTTCTGGATCGGGACGGAACCATGAATGAGGAGGTGCATTACCTGCACCGCCCGGAGGATGTGAGGCTGATCCCCGGGACCGCGCAGGCGGTCCGGATGTTTCATGAGGCCGGTTTCCGGGTGGTTGTGGTTACAAATCAGGCGGGAGTAGCCAGGGGATATTATACGGAGGCGGACGTTGAGGCGCTCCACGCGTATATGAACCGCCTTTTGATGGAGGAAGGGGCGCGGGTGGATGCGTTTTATTACTGCCCGCATCATCCGGAGCACGGGATCGGCGCTTACAGGACCGTATGCCGCTGCCGGAAGCCGGATACGGGAATGTTTGAGGCGGCGGAGCGGGATCTGGGCGGAAGGATTGACAGGGCGGCTTCGTTTATGATCGGGGACAAGCTGATTGATGCGCAGGCGGGCCGCCGCTTTGGCGTGCGCAGTATCCTGGTGGGCACCGGATACGGGGCCGGGATGCGGGATATGCAGTCTGAAGAAGGCGGCGCGCCGGCGTATGATATGTATGCGGAGAATCTGCTGGAGGCGGCCCGCGTGATTTGCAGCGGCGGCCCGCGTGATTTGCAGCGGCGGCCCGCGCAGCATAGATTAAGTTCTTAATACTTTTTTTTGCAAGGTTTGATTTATCGGCGTTTGCGGCTGTGCCCATAAGTCAGAAACGTATTATTCGCTGTGCCGGCCGGGATGAGATTCAGGCGGATCGGTTTAAACAGGGTTGCAGCGGAAAAATGGAGTATATAAAAGGCGAAAGGAGGGACGCGCAGTGAAGACATGGACAAGGCGCGCGGCGGTTTGGATCATTATACTGACAGCGGCGGTTTCTGTGCTGCTCCCGTCCAGGGCCCTTTTTACAGGCGGCGGTTTCCTGGCAGCCTATATCGGCCTGCCGCAGTCAGGGAGAATGCTTGCAGAGATTGGGATTCTGTGCGTTCTCTCCGGGGCGATCTGGTTTTTTCCGTGGAGCGCGGGAAAACAGCTTCTGGCCTCCGCCCTTCTGGCGGCGGCCGTCTGCTGGCTCCATGTGGTGTTTCTGCCAATGCTTATCTCAGCCCTGTATATGGGATTTTTGCTGCTTTTGGGCCGTTTTTTACAGCATTTGTTCCTTCGCCGGGAAAGGGGCCGATTTGCGGTTCATGCGGACGTCTTTTTAGAGAGCGGAAATTCGGGCGGTTCGCAGGCCCCGGCTCTTCTGGCAGCGTCCGGTTCGGGATGGCCGGCGTATTTCCTGCTGGGGAGTAGCGCTGTGATCGCCGTATACTGCCTTCTTTCCGCGGCTGGGCTGGGACAGATCTCCCTTCTGCGCTTTCTCTGCGCATGCGCCGGGGTATGTCTGTACGCGGGCGCGTTCCGTTCGTTCTTTTTAAATAAAGCTTTCCCGGACAGGAAGCGCATCCCTTCGCGGCGCCTGCATCCGCTTATGAGAGCGGGCGCGGCGTATATTCTGGTGATGGTTTTGATTCAGGCTGCGCGGATGAATATTGCCCTGGATTTTGACACGCTCTGGTATGGCGTGCGCTCAGAGTATATTCTGGCGGCCGGGAAGGGCATGTACGAGAACCCGGGACTGGTGGGGATGGCCTATGTCTATTCCAAGGGCTTTGAGGTCCTGACCCTGCCCCTGTGCGATCTGGCGTCCCACAGCTACCTTCTTTTCTTTAATCTGTGGCTGTCTGTCCTGGGACTTGGGATGACGGGCCGGATTGCGCGGCTGTTTGCGGGGGAGAGGGCGGCGGCGCTGGCGGCGGTCTGCACGGCGGCGGCGCCCGGGATTATGAATATGGCGGTTTCCGCAAAACCGGATATCATCACATGGACACTGCAGCTTATCATGATGGAGCGCTTTTTCCTCTACGTGAAGGGCGGCCGCCGGCTGCTTCTTTTTCAGGCTGCGGGGGCTTTCCTGCTGTCACTGGCCATGAAGCCGACATCCCTTGTCTTTTCTACGGCCCTGTTTGGGATGATGGGGGTTTTCCTTCTGGGAACGGGACGGCTTTCGCTCCGCGCTCCGGCGTCCCATTGGGGGATTCTGGCCGTTCCGGCCGCGGCCCTTACAGGGATATGGACAAGGACCATGCTTATCACCGGGATGCCGGTCACATCGGTATTTACCGGGGTTCTGGCACGGCTCGGTTTCGAGATGAAATACCCGTTTGCAACGGGATCCCTGCCGCAGAACTGGCAGGAGGAGAGCAATCTGCATGTGCTGGCAAGGCGTCTGTTCCAGATGCTTCTGGCCCCGGAGGGGGAGGACATGGGCCATGTGATTATCGCCTGGGGAAGCTCGCTTCTGTTTTTCCTGCTCATCTGCCTGGCGCTGTTCAGCCTCAGAGGCTGTCTTGCCGGATTGGAAAAGGGCGTCGCGGGCCGGGCCGGGGGATGTTTTAGAGAAAAGTCGGCTGCGGAGAATAGCGGGGCCGCGTTGAAGCTTTCGTTTCATGTGATTGCCTGGCCGTTTCTGGCGGTGAACCTTGTGAGCCTGGTGATGCTGTACCAGGTGGACGGGAATTATTTTATGATGCTGTACAGCCTTCTGATCCTGGCGGCCTGTATGGCGGCGGGGAGAGTGGAAGAAAAAGAGCTTCGGAGATGTTTTTACGCGGGCCTTGGCCTTGTTCTGGCCTTTAATGTCCTGATCACAGCGGAGACAAACTGGGCCTGGAGCTGCGGTTTTTCCGGGATACGGCTGCTTAACAAGGGCAGGGTGAACCACAGGGCGATGCAGCAGGAGAGGCTGTGGGCCGAGGGGAACGCCCAGATCTGGCTGACGCTGTCAGCGGATCGGGAAAACCGCGTAATCGCATTCGGAAATCATCCGTTTTGCCTGGAATTTCCGTGCAATGTGCAGTCCTACAAGGATATCACGGCTCCCTGGGGAAATGTAGATCTGGTTGAATCGCCGGAAAGCTTTGAGGCATACATGGAGTATGCGGGGACGGATTATATCTATGCCCAGGCCGGGTTCATAGGGCCCGGGAGCTGGGAATGGAGCTATGGGCTTCTGAGGCAGATGATCGCCAGGGGAAGCCTTGAGGAGCTGTTTTTTGAGGAAGGCAATATGCTGGCCCGGGTGGCCGGACAGAAGCTCTCAAAAGAGGAAGCGCTTGACAATCTGGCGGCCTTTGACACATATTACCGGACGGCGGGGCAGCGGGAGGAGTGAGCCTGCCAAAGCTTCAGGCGCGGCATTTGAAGAGCGGAAGCAGCAGGCGGAAGAATGCCGGTCGGCACGGAAAGAGAACAGGAAAATAAGCGTTGAGGATGTTCAAACGCTTACACAGGATATAGCGCAGGAAACAGGAGGAAAACATGGAAGAGTACAGGTATTTGCAGGAGCTTACGGAGCGTTATCCGGCCTTAAAGGGTCTGGAGGAGGAGATTCGGGCCGCTTTTCTGGTGATAAAGGAGTCGTTTGAGGCGGGAGGAAAGCTTCTTGTGGCCGGAAACGGGGGAAGCTGCGCGGATGCGGAGCATATCGTGGGCGAGCTGATGAAGAGCTTTGTAAAGCCGCGCCCTCTGCCGGAGGCGCTTAAGGAGGCGCTGATCCACGAGGAACCCGGGCTTGGAGGCGCGCTTTCGGAAAAGCTTCAGGGGGGGCTTCCGGCAATTGCGCTGAACAGCCATCCCGGGCTTACGAGCGCCTTTTTAAACGACGTGGACGGGGAGATGGCTTACGCCCAGCAGGTGCTCGGCTACGGAAAAAAGGGCGATGTGTTTTTGGGCATTACCACCTCCGGAAATGCGAAAAATATCAGGTACGCCGCGGTGACGGCAAGGGCGATGGGCCTGCGGGTGGTCGGGCTCACGGGGCGCGGCGGCGGAGCGCTTGCGGCGCTGTGCGATGCGGCTGTGATCGCGCCGGAAAAGGAGACTTACCGGATTCAGGAGCTGCACCTGCCGATCTACCACGCTCTGTGCCTGATGCTGGAGGAAACGTTCTTTTAACCGTCTGGGAGGTTTGGTATGAAGCTTTTTAAGGCGCGGGCAGGGGATATCTGCAAAGAAGGCAGTGTTGCCGGGAAAGCGGGGATGCGCCGGGCAGAGCGGGACGGGGAATCCGTGTGGCGGGTGAGCTGCGGCGCGTTTTACGTGTTTTTTGCGTACACGATTTTTATATGGTGCTGCGAGTCTGCGGATCTGGCGTGCTGGCTGGCCGGCGTCCGCCAGGCGACGCTTCTGTCAAGGCTGGCTGCGCTGCTTCTTGCGCTCCTCATCGCGGGAAAGGCGGCCGGGATTCCGAAGCGTGAAAATGTACAGCCGGATCGTTTCTTTGCGCTTGGGTGTATGGCGATCACGCTGTTTTTTGCCGCCAAATCGATCCGGCCGGATATGAGCTATGACACGCAGAACTACCATCTCCTGTCGCAGATACCGGGGTTTGTGGATAATCTGCATTACCATGCGATGCCGGGACGGTTTCAGATGTTCGGCTTCCGCCTGGGCGATCGGATGTTTTACCCGTTCCGCCTTCTCCTGGGGCTGCGGATGGGGACGCTTTTAAATGCGGCGGCCCTGCTTGTGCTCTACCGCCAGGTAACCGTATTTCTGGAATGGTTCGTATCCGGGCCCGGCCCGGGCAGTTCCAGCGCTCTGGCCGCTGCGGGCGAGGGAAAAGGGATGCGCGCGAAATGGGCGTTTTGGAGACGGCCGTCCTTTTTGGCGTTCTTTCTTGTCTGCCGCTTTGAGGTTCTGCAGGAGAGCGGGAGCTATATGGTTGAGCTTGCGGCGCTTCCCTTTTTCTTTGAGATGATCTTCCTTTTGGTGAGAGAAGAGGGGAGGAAGCGGCAGGCGCGCCGGGAGGCTGTGGTGTTCTGCCTGTGCGGCGGGCTTTTGTTCTGCTTAAAGATGACGAATATCGTGTATCTGGCGCCGCTGATCCTGCTGTATCTTTGGAAAATACGCAAAACCGTCTCGCCGGGCCTGTTTGCCGTGTGCCTGGCGGCCGGGGCCGCGCCGGTGTGCATTTATCTGATTTACAACGGGATCACGACCGGAAATCCGGTGTTTCCCTATTATAATACGATCTTTCAATCACCCTATTATTTTGACGCGGACTTTAAGGATCAGAGATGGGGGCCTCAGGGGCTGCGGGAGCTGCTTCTCTGGGCGTACTATATGATCCGCTATCCGGAGTACCGTCTGAGCGAGATTTACAATACCTTTAACGCGGATTTGGCGGTGATTTACCTGGCAGTCCTGGGGACAGGCGCGGCGGTTCTGGCGGCCTGGGCGAAAAGAAAAAAGCTTTTGTACCGGACGGAAGGCGCGATGGCAGCGGTCTTTGTGTGCTCGTTTGCGGCCTGGGCAAAGACCACAGGCCATATCCGGTATTTTATGGCGGGAATCCTGCTGGGAGGCGTTCTGGCCGCATGCTGGTATCTGCGGCTGATGCGCCGGGGCCGGGCGGCGTCGGCAGCGGCGCTTTTGCTGGCTGTTCCGTTCGCGGCGCGTGTGCCAAATGCGGTGCATGCGGTGTGGGAGGGCCGGGAGTGGGCGCTGCGCGTGGAATCCCGTGAGGAGACGCGCAGAAATCTTCCTCTTGTTTTCCGGGATCATCAGTTGTTTTCGGACAGCTTAAAGGAGCGGATTGACGTATTTTTCCTGACCTGGGGGGACTACGGCAGCTATGCGCGGCTGATCGGGGAGGATGTCCCTGTGTATAACCGCTATTCCGTGGTGAGCGAGCTGTCGTCCTTTCAGGAGGCGTATCTGTCGGAAATAGAGGGCTATATGCGCGGGGGGAAAGGGGTTTACGATCTCTTCCCGCAGGGGCGCGGGACGCTGGAGGAATATCTGGAATGGATGAATGACGCCGGATGGTATGTCTGGGATCTGGAGTATGTGGATACCATTTTAAAAGGCCCTCAGTCCTACACGGCAGCCGGGCTGCGCATGGCGGACGGGCAGAAAAACACATGGTATCAGGCCGGTTTTGAGGAGGAACAAGAGAGCGGGGATGGTGAGGACGGGAACCTTATGCAAACCGGCGGGGACGAGGCCGGGGAGAGAGGGGAGCAGGATGTTCTGCGCTTTACAAAATCAGGGGATGCCTGCCGCCTGGAGGCGATCGCCGGGGATCCGGATTACTGGATGCTTCCGTTTCCGTTCGAGATTATCGTCATGGCGGACGACGGAAGACGGGTAAAGGAAGCGGGCGTCATTCCGGTCGGCGCGAAGGAATATGAGCGGGCGGAGGTCATCCTTGATCTGTCCGGGCTCGAGGGGGACATTGAGCTTACGTTTAAGAGCAGCCAGGAGGGGAAGATCGGGATTGTGATTAATCCGGCGCTTTCGCATCCGGACGGCGGGGGATACATTCCAGATGAGGAGGAAAGAAATGGATAAGATCGCGGTATTGATTCCGTGCTATAATGAAAGCCAGACCATAGAACGGGTCATTAAGGACTACCGGGAGGCGCTTCCGGAGGCTGTGATTTATGTATACGACAACAATTCGTCGGACGGGACGGATGAGATTGCGGGGAAGGCGGGGGCGGTTGTGCGGTATGAGTACCGGCAGGGAAAAGGAAATGTGATCCGAAGCATGTTCCGCGAGATTGACGCCGAATGTTATCTGATGATTGACGGCGACGACACCTACCCGGCGGAGAACGCCAGAAGCATGACAGACGCCGTCCTGTCCGGAAAAGCGGATATGGTGATCGGGGATCGGCTGTCCTCTACGTATTTTACGGAAAATAAGCGCCCTTTCCACAATACGGGAAACCGTCTGGTACGCGGGCTGATCAATACGATCTTTGACAGCTCGATACAGGATATCATGACAGGCTACAGGGCCTTTAACTATGAATTTGTCAAGAGCTTTCCCATCCTTTCACAGGGCTTTGAGATTGAGACAGAGATGAGCATCCATGCCCTGGACAAGAATTTTAAGCTCGTGGAAATGCCGGTTACCTACCGGGACCGGCCGGCCGGCAGCGTTTCCAAGCTGAACACGTACCGCGACGGCTTCAGGGTCCTTAAAACCATTGCGAGGCTTTTTCGCGATTACAGGCCGTTTGCCTTTTTCGGCTGGCTGGGGCTTATGTGTTTTTGTGTGGCAAGCGTGATGTTTGTCCCTGTGCTGTCCGGTTATCTGGCCACGGGCCTGGTGCCGAAATTCCCGACGCTGATCGCCTGCTCGGGCCTCTATGTGGTGGCCTTCCTTTTGTGGGCCAGCGGCGTGATCCTGGAGGTGATTGCAAAGAAGCACAGGCAGTTGTTTGAGCTCTATCTGAACCAGATAAGCAGCGATAAGAGGAGATTGGAATGAAGCGCAGAGCGGCGTACCTGATACCGGTATTTACAGGAATCCTGTTATATTTTTTCTACATCCGCGCCGCATCGTCGAATGTGGCATATTCGGATTACATCCGCCTGATCAATTCCTATCTGCCGGATGTGGCAAACCCGGCCAAATTTTTTGTGCCGGATATCCTGACCCGCGTTCCGGTCACTTACCTGGGGCGGATTGTGAATGTGAAGTTATTTCAGTATAATACCTTTTTTGATATGGGGCTGGGCGTGCTGAGCATGGGCGCGGGGGCGGCGGCCCTGGCGCTCTACGGGCTTCGGAAGAGGGAGATCCCCTATGCGTGGTATCTTCTGTGCCTGTTTGTGTATTTCAGCCTCAATAAATGGGAGATGACGACAAACGGGACGGGCTGGGTCTGCTTTTTATCCATATCGGGATTTATGCTGCACTATGCGGTCCTGGATCACGCGGCGGCGACGGGCTGCGCATCGGGATGGGATCGCGCGCTCTGCGCGGCCCTTCCGCCGGTTCTGACGCTCTTTATAGCGGGGCCTTACTGCGGAAGCTACAGCGTGATTCTGATATTGGCCTATGGGACGCTTCTGGCAGCGGATTATAAGAGGGAAGGAAGATGGAACCGGATCTGGCTGTCCGGTCTTGCCGCCACGCTTGCCGCGCTCCTTCTCTATCTGTGGAGCAGCTCGCAGGCGGTCTATGTCCACAGGGGGGCCGTGGGGGGAAGTATTGTGGAAACCTTTGTTTCCCGGCCGTGGTTTTTCGTGTCGTTTCTGCTAAAGGCCCTTGCCTCCGCCGTGGTGGGCGTGGCGCAGCTTGAGGCCCTTGGGCAAAAAGGGGGCTTTATCGGGAGCGAGGCGTTTGTGTGGCTTTTGGGGGCGGCTGTGGCGGGTATGTACCTGTATGCGCTCTGCTTAAATATCCGGCATTCGCTTTATAAGAAGACCGTGTTTCCCCTGCTCCTGATACTGAACGGGGGACTGAACCATCTTCTGATCCTGTCCGCGAGATGGATTTTTTTAAACGATTCCTACGGGATGTCGTCGCGCTATGAACTCCAGTACCAGATGGGGATTCTGGGCATCCTCCTGACCTTTGCGCTGGCCGCCAGGGCAAAGCGGCGGACGGAGAGCGGAGTGAAGGCGTCCGCCCGGTTTCTTCGCTCACTGGCCGCGCCGGCGCTCTGCAGCCTGGCTATCCTGGCGGGGAATGCGTGGACTACGGCGCAGGAAATTAAGACCGCGCCGTTTCGGAAGGCGTATCTGGCGGTTTCCAGAGAGCTGGCGCTTAAATACAGGACCGCGTCGGACGAGGATCTGGAAATGTACCTGCACAGCAGCGCGGACGCCATCCGAAGCGCCATGCGGATTCTCGAGGAAAATGAGCTGAATATATTTAAAAAATGACATGATGCCAGGGTCAAAAGGTCATGTATGACATGCTTGCATGTCGATACATGACTTTGGGACCCGCAAAAACATGAAAAAGCAGCCCGACAGGGCGGATTTTGAATGTTTTTAGGATTGCGGGAGCATGAAATGCAGAGCAATCCGCAGGCATCAGGGGTCAAAAGACCTTTTGACCCCAACATCATGATATAAGGAGGAAAGGCTTGATGAAGGTGGTTATACTGGCAGGCGGATTCGGGACAAGGATCAGCGAGGAGAGCCATTTGAAGCCAAAGCCGATGATTGAGATCGGGGAACAGCCGATTCTGTGGCACATCATGAAGTATTACGCGGAATTCGGCTGCTGTGACTTTATTATCTGCCTAGGCTATAAGCAGTATGTGGTAAAAGAATATTTCGCGGATTATTTCCTGCATACCTCGGACGTGACCTTTGATCTGGCGAAGAACCGGATGGAGGTCCATGCGAATAAAACGGAGCCGTGGCGGGTTACGCTGGTTGACACGGGCTTAAATACCATGACAGGCGGCCGCATTAAGCGCGTGCAGGACTATATCGGGGACGAAACCTTCCTCCTGACTTACGGGGACGGTGTTTCCGACGTGGATATTAAGGCCCTGGTAGAATTTCACAGAGGCCACGGCCGGACGGCGACGATCACAGGAGTCAATATCGGCCAGCGCTTTGGGGTGCTTAAGGCGGCCCCGGACGGTTCGATCCGGGAATTCAGGGAGAAGAACGACGACGACGGCAAGATTGTCAACGGGGGTTTTATGGTCATGGAGCCGCATGTATTTGACTATATAAACGGGGACGGGACGGTGTTTGAAAAGGAGCCGCTGGAGAATCTGGCAAAGGACGGGGAGCTGATGGTGTACCGCCACGACGGCTTCTGGAAATGCATGGACACGCAGCGCGACCGGATGCAGCTTGAGGATCTGTGGCGGGAGGGGCGCGCGCCGTGGCGGATCTGGGACAGAGCGGGTGCGCGGGGAAAGGGAATATAAGGCATGGATTTATTGGATTATTACAGGGGAAAGCGGGTGCTGGTAACGGGCCATACAGGCTTTAAGGGCTCATGGCTGACGAGGATTCTGACGCTTGCGGGCGCTGCGGTCACGGGCTACAGCCTGGAGCCGTCTGAGGATCCCGCGCTGTTTCATCTGCTGAGGCTTGGCGAGACGATGGATCACCGGCGCGGCGATATCACCGACCTGGATCACTTAATGCAGGTGTTTGAGGAGATACGGCCCGAGATCGTATTTCACCTGGCGGCGCAGCCGATTGTGCGGGAGTCATACCGGGATCCGGTCTATACGTATGAGACGAACGTGATGGGAACCGTACATGTCCTGGAGTGTATCCGCTGTCACCCGTCCGTCTACTCCTTTGTGAATGTCACGACTGATAAGGTGTACGCAAACCGGGAATGGGAGTACGGCTACCGGGAGACGGACCGGCTGGACGGCTATGATCCGTACTCCAACAGTAAATCGTGTTCGGAGCTTGTGACGCACAGCTACCGGCAGTCCTTTCTGGATGAGCAGGGCTGCGCGGTCTCGACCTGCCGGGCCGGCAATGTGATCGGCGGCGGGGATTTTGCGCACGACCGGATTATACCGGACTGTGTGCGGGCCGCGGCGGCGGGGGAGCCGGTTATTGTGCGCAATCCCCGGTCTGTCAGGCCATTCCAGCATGTGCTGGAGCCGCTGTATGTCTATCTCCTTGTTGCAAAGGAGCAGGCAGAGAGGGCGGAATGCGCGGGGAATTATAATGTGGGGCCGGACGAGATGGATTGTGTGTGTACAGGCCGTCTTGCGGAGCTGTTCTGTGAGAAATGGGGCGGGGGGATTTCGTGGACGGAGAAGGGCGACGGCGGCCCCCATGAGGCCGGATTTTTAAAGCTTGACTGCTCGAAAATTAAGAGCGTGTTTGGCTGGAAGCCGCTGTACCACATTGAGGAGGCGCTTGAAAAAACCGTGGAATGGTCAAAGGCATGGCTTGGCGGGGCGGATATGCGCTCCGTGACGGACCGGCAGATCCGGGAGTTTTTTGACAGCCGTTCTTGAGAGGAGGAAAGAGGATGTCTGAAGAGATAAATGCAAAAAAAGAGGAGGCGCGCCGCCGGATCCTCGGCCTTGTGGCCGATTATTGTGAAACGTATCACAATCAGCGCGCGCCGTTTCAGGAGGGACAGCGGATCCCGTACGCCTCGCGCGTGTATGACAGCCGGGAAATGGTCAATCTGGTTGACAGCGCCCTGGAGTTCTGGCTGACCTCCGGGCGGTATACAGAGCAGTTTGAGGAGCAGCTTTCCGCGTATCTGGGCGTCCGCTTCTGCTCTCTGGTCAATTCCGGATCGTCCGCGAACCTGGCCGCCTTTATGGCGCTGACATCGCCGCTTCTGGGCGGTCGCCGCATCCGGCGGGGGGACGAGGTGATCACCGTGGCGGCCGGATTTCCGACCACGGTAACGCCCATGATCCAGTACGGGGCGGTTCCGGTCTTTGTGGATGTGACGATCCCGCAGTATAATATCGATGTGGAACGCCTTGAGGAGGCGCGCTCGGAAAAGACGAAGGCCGTCATGCTCGCCCATACCCTGGGAAATCCGTTTAATCTGGAGGCGGTGAAGGAATTCTGCAGCCGGTGGAACTTATGGCTTGTGGAGGACAACTGCGACGCCCTTGGAAGCCGCTATACGATAAACGGAGAGACGAAGTTTACCGGGACGATCGGCGATATCGGGACTTCCAGCTTCTACCCGCCGCATCATATGACCATGGGAGAGGGCGGGGCGGTGTATACGGACAATCCGCTGCTTCACAAGATCATACGATCTTTCCGCGACTGGGGCCGCGACTGCTCGTGCCCGTCCGGCTGCGACAACCTCTGCGGCCACCGCTTTGACCGCCAGTACGGAGAGCTGCCGCTGGGGTATGACCACAAGTATGTATACTCGCATTTTGGCTATAATCTGAAGGCTACGGATATGCAGGCCGCCATCGGCTGCGCCCAGCTTGAAAAGCTCCCGTCCTTTGCGGCGCGCAGGAAGGAAAATTTTGCCCGCTTAAAGGCCGGGCTGGCCGGGACGGAGGAGAGCTATATCCTGCCCGGGGTGTGCGAAAAGTCCGATCCGAGCTGGTTCGGCTTTCTGATCACCTGCCGCAGGGGCGTGGATCGGAACCGCGTGGTGCAGTATGCGGAGCAAAAGGGCGTCCAGACGAGAATGCTGTTCGCCGGAAACCTGTTAAAACACCCGTGCTTTGACGAAATGCGCCGGACCGGCGAGGGGTACAGGGTAGTGGGAAGCTTAGAGCAGACCGATCGGATCATGCGCGACAGCTTCTGGGTCGGCGTTTATCCGGGCATGACGGATGAGATGACGGATTATATGGCGAAGATATTGAAAGAGGCGTGTCAGATATAATGGAAGGGAAAAAACAGGATCTCGCCAGGGTACATGAGGCGAATCTGAAGGTTTTAAAAGAGATCGACCGCATATGCCGCAAACATCACATCAAGTATATGCTTGATTCCGGGACGCTTCTGGGCGCGGTGCGCCATAAGGGGTTTATCCCGTGGGATGATGATGCGGATGTGGCCTTTACAAGGCCCAATTTCGAGAGGTTCATGGACGTGGCGCAGGCTGAGCTGCCGGAGGGGATGTCTCTCCTTCGCCCAGAGGATTTCCGGTCAGGCCGCGCGTTCTACGATTTTACCCCGCGTATCATCTACGAGCACAGCCGGGTTCACCGGGATAGTGAGGAGATGCGCTTTTATGAGGGAAAGTTGAACCACATCTGGGTGGATCTGTTCATTCTCGACCGTCTGCCGGATAAGGACTGGCAGGCAGAGTGGACAAGACTTTTGCAGAAGATTATTTACGGGATGGCCATGGCGCACCGGTATAAGCTGGACTTTGCCAAATACAGCCTGCCGGATAAGCTGCGGGTGGGCGCGCTGGCGGCCGTGGGGCATCTGGCGCCTATGCGCCTGCTGTTTCAATTGCAGCGCCGCGTTTCGGTAAAGGATCAGGATAAAAAGACAGCGAGATGGTATTACAGCAATTACCAGCCGGACTATTTATATGTGACAACCGAGGGGAGCTGGTGCGAGGAAGTGGCGGAGCTCCCGTTTGAGGATACGCATTTTATGGTTCCGGCGGGCTATGATCCCATGCTTCTCATTCTCTACGGGGAATACATGTGGTATCCGCCTGAGGAGAAGCAGAGGCCGTCCCATTCTACAATCGAGATTGAGGTGTTTGAAAGCGGGGCGGACGGCGTATGAAGCAGATTTCGATTGTAATATCCGTCTATAATGAGGAGGAAGCGCTGGAGCAGTTTTATCAGGAGGCAAAGCCGGTCTTCGACGCGCTTTCGTGGGATTATGAGCTGATTTTTGTAAACGACGGGAGCACGGACCGCTCCGGCCGGATTCTGGATGAGTTTACAAAGCGGGATAATAAGGCGCGGGCAATCCATTTTTCCAGAAACTTCGGGCACGAGGCGGCCATGACGGCCGGACTTGACTACAGCAGCGGGGACGGAATCGTGTGCATGGACGCGGATCTGCAGCATCCGCCTCAGTGCGTGGCCAAAATCATTGAGAAATTTGAGGAGGGCTATGAGGTAATCAGCATGGTGCGGACCAGAAACCAGTCGGCCGGGCTTGTGAAAAATATCACATCGGCTGCATTTTACCGCCTGATCAATACGATTTCCGATGTAAAGCTGGAGCCGAACGCGTCCGACTTCTTTGCGCTTACAGCCAATGCGGCGGCGGTGCTTAAGAGCAGCTACCGGGAAAAGGTGCGCTTCCTGCGCGGCTATGTCCAGAATATCGGCTTTCGCTATACGACGCTGGAATACGAGGCCAGTCCCCGTGTGGCGGGCGAGAGCAAGTACAGCATACGCAAGCTGTTCCGCTTTTCGGTCAATACGATCCTCTGCTTTTCGGATCTGCCGCTGAAGCTGGGCATCTATTCCGGGATTCTGGTGGGCTTCCTGGGGCTTCTCGTCATGCTGGAGACGGTGTACGAGTGGGCGGTGAAGGGGACGCCGAACGGGTATGCGACCATCGTGGTCCTGCTGTGCTTCATGTTTGCCATGCTGTTTATTGTCGTGGGAATCATTGGAGAGTACATTTCCATCCTGTTTACGGAGCTGAAGGACAGGCCGATCTATATCGTTGGCAGGACAGAAAACTTCGGGAGCGGTTCAGACAAACGTGTGTTTGATACAGAAAGGTGATAAGAGGAGCAAAATGAAAAAGATAATCAGTATACTTTTAAGCTTTATCCTGGCAGTCTTCAGTCCTGCCATGACGGTTCTGGCGCGGCCGGACTGGCCGGCTGACACGGGGATCGAGTCCGAAGCAGGGATTGTGGTGGATGTGGATTCCGGGACGGTTCTGTACGGGCAGAATATCCGCGTTAAGAAGTCGCCGGCAAGCATCACAAAAGTGCTGACCGCGCTGGTGGCGATTGAAAACGGAAACCTGGACGATACGGTGACCTTTACAGCAGACGCCATGAACAACGTGGAATCAGACAGCGGAAATAAAAATAATATGGCAGAAGGCGATCAGATGACCCTGCGGGACGCTCTCTATTTCATGCTTCTGACCTCGTCCAACCAGGCTGCAAACGCCATTGCAGAGCATGTGGGGGGAAGCCAGGAAGAGTTTATAGCGATGATGAACCAGAGGGCAGAAGAGCTGGGATGCGTGGACAGTCATTTTGTGAATCCGTCAGGACTGTACGACGAAGAACAGATGACCACTGTATATGATATGGCGCTGATCGGGATCGCCGCGTATTCCAACCCGGTTATGCTGGAGATAAGCCAGACCAAAAACTGCCGGATGCCGGCCACGGCCAATAATCCCGAAGGCTTTTCGATCTATCAGGAGCACAGGATGCTCGATCCGTCGCGGGAAGAGTATTATGTATACGCGTTAGCGGGAAAAACGGGATATACCGAACTTTCCGGGCAGACGCTTATCACCTATGCGGTCAAAGAGAACCGGCGTCTTGTCGCCGTGACGATGAAGAGCACGCAGTTTACACACTATAAGGACACCACGGCCCTCTTAAATTTCGGGTTTAATTCCTTTCACAATCTGAACATCGCGGAGAATGAGGCGGCCTACATATCAGGCGAAACCCCGGTGGAGATTGGGGGGACGGAGTACGCCCCTTCGGATCTGTCGATCGACCCCGAAGCTGTGATCACGGTTCCTGAAAACGCCTCCTTTGGGGATGCTGAGAAAGAGGTGGTTACGGATTTCTCAGAGGATCATCCGGACGGCGCGGCCGCCCTCCTGCAATATACATACAATGACAGGCGGATCGGGAGCGTATGGCTTGTCAGCGCTTCCAAAGCGCAGCAGGAGCAGGCTGACGCAGAGGCGGCCACGGCTGTTTCTTCTGAGGAAAGCGGGGCCTCTGAGACGGGAGATGCGGAGCCGCCGGACGGAAATAAACGGGGCCTTGGCATATCCGGCGGCCAGATTTTACTCGGGGCCGGGCTCGTATTATCCGCTGTGCTGATCGGAAGCGGGGTATTCCTGTTAAAGCGCAAGCGGGACGCGGACCGCAGGATGATGGAGGAACGCAGGATGCGCAGGCGGGAGCGCTTAAAAGAGATCGGCTGCACCCAGGAAGAATTCGAGCGGATGCTGGAGGAGCGCACAAGGCGTCAGGACAGGCCGCAGAGAGACAGACGGGAAGAATAATGGTAAAGAGGAGCAGGGCGGCGGCTGTTTTCGGATCCTCCGCCCGGCCGGCCGCAGGCATGGCAGAGCGCGGGGAAGCGCAGCCGCCCGGGAAACCACAGTTTTTACGAAAAATGGCTTAATAAATACGTAATATATACCCGCTGAAAGGGGCATAATATTTGAGAAATATGAAGATTTTGTGAATTTTTTTAAAATGACTACAAATTCATAAAAGTATATTATATAATAGCCATGCGATACAAGGAGGTATACTTAATGAGAAAACTTTTTTTGTTGATTGCATGCATGGTGTTTCTGAGCGGCTGCACCCAGAGCAATATCGTTCAGCCGGATTCGGAGACAAAAATTGCGGATCCCGATTTTGATGTTCGGGAGGGGATTGAGATTGACTGGACGCAGGTAAGCACGGATGCGGAGGAGAATTTTGAGGATCAGAATGCCTTCCCGTACGCCAGAAACTTCCAATTCTATCTGGAACCCAACAAAAAAGAGATTATGCTGATGTGGGTGGTGGCAGATGATCTGCCGGGCGATGAAATTCTTCATTACGCAGAGGACTTGATTAAGGGTTTTAATGATACGGTTGCGACGCAGGATTTCTCGATTGAGAGATCGACCAAGAACTCTTATGGCGGGCTCTGGAAGAATTACAGCCTTTCCTTCAGCATCGTTCCGGAGAGCAGCCAGGATGACGAGGAGAGCTGGTTTATGAGCGCCAGCTTTGGCGCGGGGGTTGAATTTGTCCTTCCGGATGCAAGAGAGCTCCAGAACCGGATCAATGCCGCGGAAGAAGGCGGCGGAGCAGTGGACGAGCCGGAAGAGGAAGACGATGAGGCGGCTGACGATGCCGGACAGGCAGACGGCGCTGAGCCGGCGGAAGAAGGCGGCGAAGCGGCCGCAGAGTAAGAAAACCGTATTTTGCGCAGGAAATCATTATAATTACTCAAATAAAAAGACAGATTGGAGGTATTGCTTACTTACATCTGTCTTTTTTGCGGGGATCAGGCAGGCGCTTCTTTCCAGCCTGCCTATCTATGCGATTCCAGAGGCCGCAATGGAGGATGCTCTGATGGTTCGCGGCGCCTGTCCACGACGAAATATCCGCTGATACTGGCATTTCGGGCGCTGGCGGCAGGCCGGGGCTGTGAATATATTCTTGGCCGGATTGCGGCTGAAAAAATGCGTAACGGTTCAGACGGGTCTGCGCGCTTGCCGCGGTGATTGTACGAAAACGCGGCAGCAGGCATTGACATCCATGAGGCGCTGCCAGGGACATTCGGGGCAGGCAGTTGTACCATAGCAATCTTATGAAACAGGAAGCCCGCTGTGATAGGAGTAATTTCCCAGCTCATTTAAAAGGAGGGGCAGCGCAGTTTCCCTATCGGATGATCCGCCTGTAATACAGCAGTTTAAGAGATGATAAACGCTGCTGCATTTTGCCAGGGTCTGTCTGAACAGATCGACAAAGGAGGCTGTGGAGGCGATGGAGCGCTTCCAGGGGTTGCACCACACCTCATGCTCTAAGTTGCAGCTTTTCCGGTAATCGGTGATCGTATCCGTGACCAGCTTGGCCGAGGCCACAGGATGGCGGATAAAGATGGATTCCACAAGCTCGATGCTGTACTTTTTCTTTCCCGATTTGTCGGCCAGGGTGCGGCAGCCGAAGCGCAGGGCCCAGATAGAGCGGTGGACCATGGCCGGAGTTACGCGAAAATTGTTCCAGTAAGTAATAGGATAGTAGGTTTCATTGATGCAGTCAGCCAGGAAATTGGAGATAAACTGAAGCTCCTGGCCGTTTAAGCAGATAGTGGCCGTCTGGTTGAATTCAGACGGCTTTTTCTTTTTGTATTTCCACAAAAGGATAGCGTCCAGTTCATTCTCCAGGGCCGCGTGCATGCCGTGGTGCATGGCGGTCGGTTCCGAAGTATCATAGCCGATCCGCCCGTAGATAAACGGATGGCAGATGGAATCCGCGATATAATGGTTGATAAAGCCGGCCAGGAAGGATACGGCCTGTTCGCGCCGCTGCCTGGACGAAATCTGGCTGATATGGCGCAGGCAGTTTTCAAAAAAGGAATTGACATGGTACTCGTGCATGTAAGAGCCCACATTGCGGTAGTCGCGGTGGCGCAGGATGGGAATGTTGTAAAAAAACATATCAGGGCCCTGCAGCCCGAGCTGGTAGAGCCAGCGGTATTTGGCCACAATGTGTTTGAGCGCGGAATTGGGCATGTCATTGTATGCTTTCATGCCGAAGATATAATGAGTAGTGAAGCCTGGCATGGGATACCTTCTTTCTGTGGATATTCGCACGGTTTGTGTGGAAATATTATATCATACTTTCCGTCATATATGAATGGGAGCGGGAATAAAAGATAGTAATAAATAATGGAATACGGAAGCTGCAGTCCGGCCGTCTGCCGCGGCCGGATCGCAGCATGCCTGGGGCCTTTCTATGATTCGTGCGATTCATGACGCAGTATGGGGAAGCTGGCTTCTGGCGCTGTTTCTGGGAGCGGGGATATGTTTCACGATCCGGCTGCGCGGATTTCAGGCGCTCTCTGTCAGAGGCTGGTGGGGCGAGACCGCGGGGGTTCTTTTAAAAGGGGGAGACGGCGCGCGCGGCCAGCTCTCAACGGTCTGTACGGCGCTGGCGGCTACGGTGGGGACAGGAAATATCGCGGGAGTCGCTACGGCGCTGGCGGCCGGGGGGCCGGGTGCGGTGTTCTGGATGTGGGCCGCCGCTTTTCTGGGGATGGCGACTGCCTATGCGGAGACATACTTAGGGCTTTGCTTTCGCAGGAAAAGGGCGGACGGATCGTATCTGTGCGGCCCCTTTGTCTATCTGGAAGAGGGGTTTAAAAGCCGTGCGCCGGGGAGCGTATACGCCTTTTTCTGTGTGGTGGCATCGCTCGGAATGGGAAGTATGGTCCAGGCGAATTCCATCTCTGAAAGCGCCGCCTGCGCATTTTCCCTGCCGCCATTTTGGGCGGGGGCGTTTGTGACAGCGTTTGTGATGGCCGTCATTTTTGGAGGGATACGCCGGATCTCGGATCTGGCCGCGCGGCTTGTGCCGTTTTCGGCGGGGCTTTATATGGCGCTGTGCCTGACCGTGATTCTGGGGTATTACGACCGGGTTCCGGCGGCTCTGGGGGAAATTTTTACCAGCGCATTCCGGCCGGAGAGCGCCGCGGGCGGCGTTCTGGGGTATGGGATGAAACATGCGATCCGGTTCGGCGTGGCCCGGGGCGTATTTTCCAATGAAGCGGGCCTGGGGAGCCTGGCGGTGCTGCACGGCTCGGCCGGGGAAGACGCCTCTCCCAGGCAGCAGGGGCTATGGGCCGTGTTCGAGGTGTTTTTTGACACGATTGTAAGCTGTACCCTGACCGCCCTGGCCGTGCTCTGCGTGTCAGGCGGCGGACGGGGCTTACATGCGGGGAGCGGTATGGATGGGAGCGCGATGGTTACAGCGTGCTTTTCCCATTGCTTCGGGACGATTGGGGGATGGCTTACAGCCCTTTCCATGAGCCTGTTTGCGTTTGCTACGATTATAGCATGGTTTTACTTAGGGCAGCAGGCCGTGTGCTATCTGGCCGGAGACGGCCGCTTTGTCCGGGCGGCCTGTCTGCTCTACGGCTCTCTGTATCTCTGCGCCGTATTCTTTGGGTGCGTGTCCAGGATGGAGCTGGTGTGGCAGCTCTCCGATATCTTCAACGGCCTGATGGCGGCCCCGAACCTCCTGGGGCTTCTCATCCTGTCAGGCCGGGTGGAAAAGCCCTACAGGAACGGCCTGCAGACAGAAAAGAAAAAGCCTCTCCAGCAGTGAGAGGCTTTTTCTTTTCTAGGGAGGAGAGCTGATCGAATCAGCTCAGTATTATGAAAAAAATCTTGTAAGCAATGTTTCTTGCGATGATTAAAGTATAGAATGAAATCGTGAAGAAATCATGATGGTAATGTAAACGGTTTTTTAAAGATTTATGAATGGAATGTGAACGGTAAAGCAGGCCGCGCAGAGGGCGGGATAGTTTTCAATTACGCTCCGGAGCGGGAATATCCGGCAATCCTTTATTCTCCTCTGTCACATCCAGTAAAATCTGGTACACTTTGCTGGGCCGTCCCTTCGTATTATTCTGCCTGGAATACAGCACTCTGGCGAGATTGCATTTAACCAGGGCGGCTACGAAACGGTTGGCGCTGCGGATCGTGATATGGAGGATCCGGGATAATTCCTGTGTGGTAACCTCCTCCGTTCCGATAAGCCGGAGCGCTGCAATCAGCTTCTGGATAGTCAGAGTGGAGAGACCGGACATATCGGAAACCTCGCGGACATAAGGAGAAATTTCACTGCTAATCGACAGCTCCGCATGACCATCGGACAGCGCCGCCAGCACCCGGTTTTCATCCTTCAGATAACTTACCCGTCCCAGGGCAATTTTGGACTCCCTGGACGCGTCCACAGCCGCCGCCTCAGCCTGTGCCAGATCCGTACCGATCCCATAACCGATGTAAACCTTGAACCCGCCGTGCTGCTCGAAATATTCCTTTAGCAGGCAGACAGTCATGCCAGCGGTAATCCGTTCCACGGTTTTATGATTTGTGGAAATCCGAAATCCCAGATGCGTTTCGTGAACGATAAAATCACAGAGATATTTTTTATTAAACGCTGTAATGAGCCGCTCCATCGCCTCATACCGATCCTGAAATACGCGCACCGGATCTTCGGAAACGGGCAGCAGAATATCAATAGCCGCCGGCAGATTATTGCGCAGACGCAGCACAAGAATCTCCTGAATCAACTGCTGGAACCCACTGCGCATATCTTCAATACTGAACGGTATATAGGTACATTCCACGCCTTCCGCTAAAATCTGGGGCATAATCGGACTCATCCGGGAAAGAGAATACTTGATTTTTCCTGATTTCCAGAGCCGTATATGCTTTTCCAGTTTCCTTTGCGTCATCGCCTGTATATCCTCCGGAGACAGGCTGTCAATATACCGGTTATTCTCATCCAGCCACTCTCTGAAGGTTCCTTTCTTCAGATATTCAATCAGGGAGCTCTCCTGATCCGGACAGAGATAATCGCAGAAATCAAAATAACCCTGTTCAAAATTCCAGTCCTGATACTTATATGCCATCTCAAAAAAGGCCCGGTAATAATTGCTTTCCGTACAGAGAAAGAACGTCAGGGGTTTACAGTCCGGCACACTCTTCCTTGCTCCCGTCTTTGGCGGTATTAATTTAGAGGATATTTCCTCCCCCAGATGCTTCGAGATCGAATCCCGTCTCGAAAAGGAACTGGATATCCCGGTTTTTCATGATGATCAGCACGGCACCGCGGTCGTGGTTACCGCCGGATTGATGAATGCAGTAAAACTGACCGGAAAGAAATTATCGGACTTAAAGGTTATATTAAATGGGCCGGGCGCTGCCGGAACTGCCATCATCAGGATGCTGTCCTTCGCCGGTGTGAAAAATATTATCGCATGCGATGAATTCGGCATTCTGTATGCGGACAGAACGGATGGCATGGAAGAGCACAAAAAGCAGCTCTGCACATTCACAAACAAAGAGGATCTCCGCGGAAATCTGGCGGATGCGCTGGTTGGCGCCGACGTCTTTATCGGCGTTTCCGTTGCAGGCGCTCTAAAACCGGAAATGATCAAAACAATGGCCCAGGATCCCATTGTTTTCGCCATGGCCAATCCGGAACCGGAGATCACGTATGAAGCAGCCAAAGCAGCCGGCGTCCGTATCCTGGGAACGGGAAGAAGCGATTACCCCAATCAGATTAACAACGTCCTTGCTTTCCCGGGAATCTTCCGCGGCGCGCTGGACGCAAGGGCAAGAGATATTAACTATGATATGAAATTCGCCGCCGCGAAGGCAATCGCATCACTGATCACAGATGATAAGCTTACAGCAGACAATATCATTCCTTCCGCCTTTAATCCGGATGTCGCGGCATGCGTTGCCGCCGCCGTGAAACAAGCGGCGGTGGAAAGCGGAGCAGCCCGTCTGCTTTGCTGATTTCCAGGGGAAAAAAGGAAATGCCGGAACAGGTAAAGAAGAGGCTCCATCTGGCGCAATTAGGGCAGTTGTATGAGAAACATCCGCCAGGAGCGTCCAAGGCTTGCTTCATCCGAATTATTTTGCTATAATCACCCGTATATTCTTAACATCTGCAAAAGGCCATGCTTTTTGCCACTTATGACGGCGCAGTAACTGTCAGGACAATGGATTCTGCGTACAAGAGAAAAAAGGAGGACGGATCTGCTCCGCGAAGTGTCCGCTGTTTAGAATTGAGGTGAAATGCTTATGAAAAAGAAAGTAAGTCTGCCTGTCCAGATTGTGATTGCGCTGATTGCCGGCATTCTTGTTGGCCTGGCCTGTTACTTTACCGGCGCCGTGAGCCTTGCGTCCGGCTATCTGAAGCCATTTGGCGATATTTTTGTCAATCTGCTCAAGTTCATCGTGGTCCCTGTTGTGCTGTTATCCATGATTGACGGGATTCTCTCCATGGGCGATATGAGGAAGGTCGGCTCTGTGGGCTGGAAGACGGTAGCGTATTTTTTGTGTACGACTGCCATTGCCTGCGTCATCGGCCTGGTTCTCGCAAATATCTTTGACAACGCCGGCCTGTTCCCAACCCTTGTGCTGGAGGAGGGCGCGGTCTGGGAAAAGGCGACCTCCGCTAATTTTATGGACACGCTTGTAGCGATTTTCCCGTCCAACATGTGGGATGCGTTTGTAAAGGCTAATATGCTCCAGGTCATCGTGATCGCCCTGCTTCTCGGCGGTTCCATCATGGCGGCAGGCGAAAATGGCCGGATGTGCCGGGAGTTTGTGTCCTCCGCGTATGCGGTGATTGAGAAGATGATGGGATTTATCATCAGCCTGTCCCCGATCGGTGTGTTTACCATGATGGCCTGGGTGGTGGCCACGCAGGGGGCCGGCATCCTGGGCTCCCTGGCGCTGGTGCTTTTGTGCGCCTATATCGGATACGCGGCGCATGCCATTCTGGTGTATTCCATGTCTGCCAGGATATTTGCAGGCATGAGCCCTGTCCGTTTCTTTAAGGGGGCGTTCGCGGCTATGATATTTGGCTTTACCTCAGCCTCATCCGCCGCCACCCTGCCGGTTTCCAGGGAGTGCGCGGATGAGCTGGGAGCGGACGGCGAGATTTCCTCCTTTGTCCTGCCCCTGGGATCTACGATCAACATGGACGGCACAGCTATTTACCAGTGTGTGGCAACGATCTTCCTGGCTTCCTGCGCCGGCGTTCATCTGAGCCTTGGCCAGATGGTGACGATCGTCGTAACCGCTACGCTGGCCTCGATCGGCACGGCCGGCGTCTCCGGAGCAGGCACGATCATGCTGGCTATGGTGCTGACTGCAATGGGAATTGATGTAAATCTGATTATGATTATCTATGGCGTAGATCGCCTGTTTGACATGGGACGGACCTGCCTGAATATCACCGGAGATATTTCCTGCGCGGTCTGCGTAAGCAAGTGGGAATCCGGAAAATCCGGGGGCTCCCGCAGATAGAGATGGCGTGATCGCGGCTGTTTTGGGAAGCAGGAGATTTATAAATGAAGGATACTTGACTGATACCAGATTAGGATAAAAATTTTATAAAAAAGGCATATTGAAAAACATTTTTGCATATGCTATAATGCCAGTAGGCAAAAAGAAATGAAAAGTCCACGTTGACGAAAGAACGAATCCCTAAACTGTATTGCAGTACAGTTTAGGGATTCTTCTTTACTTTTACCTTAATCCGTGAAGCTTAATTATTATTCCATTCTATAATCGCTTTGTTTATGCGGCCTTCCGATATTTTTTTAAGATGAAATAATATCACCCATTTGGTGATGTTTTCTGATACAATACTCCATAAGAATACTATGGAGG
>NZ_CALPCY010000047.1:0-36995 GCF_943193115.1 Otoolea muris | reverse complement strand
AAAAGACTGGAGCAAATCTGTTTCTATCATACAGGTTTGCTCCAGTCTTGTATAGGTACTCACTATCTACCGTTTACTTTCAAACAGCTCAGGCAATCTGAACTGTTACAGAGGGTGAACAATATGCACATTTTAATTGCAGAAGATGATCTTGACATGCAGAAGATTTTAAAATTATACCTGCAAAGAGAAGGCTTTACCGTAAGCGTTGTATCAAACGGCCGGGAAGCCATTGACTTTTTGGCTGAGAACCATGCGCATCTGGTAATCATGGATTGGATGATGCCGATTCAGGACGGGCTTTGGGCCTGCCGGGAGATAAGGCGTCTGCGCATTCCGGTAAAAATCCTGATGCTGACAGCCAAAGGGGAGAATGGGGATGAGATAAAGGGCCTTACCTGCGGCGCGGATGATTATGTGAGGAAACCGTTTGATATTCAGGTTTTACTCCTGCGTATCCGGAAACTGTGCCGTGCGGAGCACATGCTGTCGTGCCGGGATATCAGGCTGAACCCGGATACGATGGAGGTGGCAAAGGAAGGGGAAAGCCTCATTCTCACCAGGACGGAATATGAGCTTTTGAAATGCTTCCTCTCAAATCAGGGCCAGGTTCTTTCCAGGGAAGTTTTGCTGGATCATGTCTGGGGAATGGATTATGAAGGCGATATCCGCACCGTGGACACGACGATCCGCAGGCTGCGCAAGAAAATCGGTGAAACCATGATTCAAACGAGAATCGGGCTGGGATATGTCATGATGCCGGATGTCTGACAGGGTAAACGACGGATCATGATTGAAGAAACGATACATGTACTCTCGGAATCTCTCTGCACCTGCCTTTGCGGCTGATTTTCCGCCAGATGCGCACAAAAAATCATCTCACAAAATCAGGTGCAGCGAGATTCCGAGAGTACATGATACAAGCTCAGGAGGGATTGCATGATCATGAAGAAAATGAAGAAACAAAGCGCTGTGAAACTGGCGGACATGCGCATGGCGGTTATCTTTGACCGGGCGGAACATACATTTGGGGTTTATAACGAAAATCTGGCGGATACGCGCCGCCCGCCCTGCTCCACTTTTAAAATCATTTCTTCTCTGGCAGGGCTGGAGAGCGGCGTCATTGATCCGGAGAATTCTGTCCGCCCTTGGAGCGGCGAGCGATTCTGGAATGACGACTGGAACCGGGATATGGATTTTGATTCGGCCTTTCATACCTCCTGCGTCTGGTATTACCGGCAGGTCATTGACGAGATCGGGCCTGAGGCCATGCAGGATGCGGTGGAGGCGATCGGGTACGGAAACTGCGACTTATCCGACTGGGAGGGCCGTTTAAACACCAACAACAGCAATCCGGCGCTGATCGGCTTCTGGATCGAGTCATCCCTGAAAATTTCCCCCAGGGAGCAGACAGAAGTCCTGGAACGGATCTTTGGCGGGGATTCCGAATACACCGCTGATGTAAGGGCAGCCCTTGAGGAGGTGATGTTCCTCTCAGAAGCCAGCGATGAAACCTGCGCGATTTACGGAAAGACGGGTATGGGAAAAGCAAACGGCGTTGTTGCGGACTGCTGGTACGCCGGCTTTGCGGATGTGGGCCGCCGCATTTATTTCTGCATTTATCTGGGTGAGACAGACTCTGCAAATGTCTCCAGCGCCCTGGCAAGGGAGATTGCTGTTTCACTGATAAAAGAGTATGTTTCGTGAGCGGACGGGCCGTCTGTCGCGGAAATTTTGCACAGGCGTTGTCGTGATTCTGTTCTGCACGCTTGCCGGGACTGTATTTGCCAATTCCCAGATAACCGGGCGTCTTTATCTGCGGGAGCAGCGGGAATATCTCCGGAAAATCAGCGCGCGGCTGGAGGAGGAGCTAAGGAGCGGGACAGCCCCCAAAGACGCTGTCCGGAGGATCGAACAGGAGGAAAAGATCCTGATTGCGTATTCCGCCGAAACGGGCGATCCGGAAATTCTGGCAGGCGAGCTGCGAAGCATCTTTCAGCAAAAAGGGATGGGCTTCCAAAAATTCTGGATGTGGGATCAGGACTACTCCGCGGCGGTGGAAAACGGATCCCGGTTTCGTCTCTACAGACAGGAGAAAATGAATTACAGCATTTTGGCGCAGTACCTGTCCCTGGATTCCGGCTTATACGCGATTGCAGCGATTGTTCCGGACGCGCAGGAATTTATTGAGATTGTCAATCATATCGGGTTTGCAATCAACCTGGTTTCTGTTATGACATCCATGGCGCTGCTCATTATTTTAACGCGCCATATCACCAATCCGCTGGAAAAGATCCGAGCATTCACGAAACAGGTTTCCTCCAGGGATTATAGACCCCTGCAGATTCAGACAGGGGACGAGCTGGAGGACGTGGCGGACAGCTTAAATGAAATGGCGCGCGGCATCGAGCAGTATCAAAGGCTTCTGGAGGAAAAAAATGAGCAGATGAAGCAGCTTTTAAGCGACGTGGCGCATGATTTAAAAACCCCCGTCACACTGGTCGGCATGTACGCTTCCGGGATAAAGGACGGTTTGGATGACGGGACGTTTCTGGACACGATCCTTTACCAGAATGAGAGGATTTCGCAGATTGTAGAAAAGCTTTTACATCTTTCACGAATCGGGCAGAACGATTATCCCTGCGAGGAGGTTGAACCGGGACGGATTCTGAGAGACTGTATGAAGGAACAGGAGATATTGTTTGCAAGGCGGAACCTGACTCTGTCGGAGAATATCGAACCTGATACCCGCATCCGCGCAAATCCGGAGCTTCTGGGCGAGCTGTTTTCCAATCTTTTGTCCAATGCTGCGAAATATGCCTTACCCGGCCCCGTGAATATGGAGCTGCGCTGCGAGGGGGAGAGATGTGTGTTTGCGGTTTCAAATAAGACAGAAAATGTGGATTTGGATACGGATCGCATCTGGCAGCCGTTTTATGTGGGGGAGGACTCCCGGAATAAGGAATTGTCCGGGACGGGGCTGGGGCTTTCGATTGTAAAAAGGATTGCGGAGCGGTTCGGCTACACGGTTTCCTGCGGGATAAAAGGAGATGAAATCCGGTTTGAGGCAGTATTTCCGATGGAAGGACGCCAGTGAGCGCCTCTATATGAGCGGGCGCCGCCCTGATCGGGCTCCTTTTTCATGTTTTTGGCGGATCCCGGGTTCAAAAATCCTCATCCAAGCGAGCTGGCATCATATCATGAAATAAATTTAAGGAGTGCATTTATGAAAAAAACAGTTTTAAGGGCAGTTTGTTTTACATTCGCGGCCACAGTTTGTTTAAGCGGGTGTTCGTCTGCGCACAGGGGGGAGGAACCGGCCGGGGAGCTTTGGAATCCGCCGGAAATTCTGGCTCGGCAGCCGGAGCGTCCGTTTGACATTGAGGTGGATGAGGAGACATTTCAGCTTTCTCTGCGTGTTGATGATGAGACAATCCCCATATCGGACGGCTCCGTAAGCCGCGCGGCAGAAGATTATATGGAAGAAGGCAATACGGTTTCCTGGCGCTATCCGGATGAACAGATCCGGGTGAAGCTTGCCACAGAGCAGGATTATTTAAGTGTGGAAATCACATCAGAACGTACCGGGGATCACACATTTACCTGGCCGTATATATCGGCTGAACAGTATTATCTCCCGCTCGGGGAGGGAAAACGGATTCCCGCCGGCGACCCTGACTGGATCCGGTATCTGGAACAGCAGCAGGCCGCGGTGATGGAGCAGTTTTCCATGCCGTTCTGGATTTCGTCCGATGGGGAGCATTGTGTGATGTTTATTATGGAAAACCCATATCGGACACAGCTTTCTTTTTTTGCAAAACCGGCTCTCGGTTTTTCAGTTTCCCATGAATACCCGGAGATTGGAGGCGGCCGGACGAACCGTTTCCGCATTTATCTGACAGAGAAGGATCCGGTAAGCTGTGCCAAAATCTATCGGGATTTTATGATTGAAAGCGGCCGTTTTGTGACACTGGACGGGAAAGCGGAACAAAATCCTGATATTGAGAAGCTGTACGGAGCGCCGTTTATTTATCTCTGGGGGGATTTTATACTCTCTGAGGAGGACATAAACTGGGAGGCGTTCTGCCGATTCCCCGGTCATGCGCTGGCTGTGAGCCTGCCGGAGGTCTTTTGTGACGCGGACCGATGGGCGGACAGCTTCACATCCGATCTGATCTGCGATATGAAGGAAAGCGGAATTGACCATGCATGGATCGGCCTGAACAGTTGGGAACAGGCGTACAGGAAGCCGGAGCTTGTCCGGCAGGCGGCGGATGCGGGGTATCTGATTGCGAGCTATGGCTCCTACCATTCCATACATGAGCCCGGAAAGGAGAAATGGACAACCGCCCGTTTTGATGACCTTAATCTGTATGAGGATGCAACTGTCGTGAATAAAGACGCAAAAGGGAGAGCGGCTTTCAAAATGTCGGAAGAAAATTAAATCCGGCTCTGTCAATGCCCGCTGTCAAAGCCAGGATGGAGAAGATCATGGCAAACGGCCTGCCGTTTAACTCCTGGTTTATTGACTGCGACGCAACGGGAGAGATTTATGATGACTACGCGCCCGGACACAGGCTGACGATGGAACAGGATGCAGCGGCCCGCCTGGAGCGGATGGCCTATATCCGCGATCAGTACCAGATGGTGATCGGATCAGAAGGGGGAAATGATTTTGCCGCTTCCACGATTGCCTTTGCCCATGGGATTGAACTGAAGACCTTTTCATGGGTGGATGAGGATATGAAATCCAACAGAGACAGCGAATATTATATCGGCGTCTACTACAACCCGGCCGGAGGCGTCGCAGAGCATTTTGCCAGACGGATCCCTGTAAAAGACGAATATTTCAAAGTCTTTGTTGATCCGAGGTACGATATTCCGCTGTTTAAGCTGGTCTACAATGATTCTGTCATCACAGCAGCCCACTGGGACTGGTCTACCTTTAAAATCAAGGGCGCGACACAGGATCGGATGATCCGGGAGGTTCTTTATAACGTCCCGCCGCTGTATCATCTGGACCGTGAAGAATGGGAGGAGTACCGGCAGGATATTGTCAGCCATCATATCGCCTGGTCTGCGTTTGGCAAGAAGGCGATACGGGAAGAAATGACGGATTTTGTGTATCTGAAGGAAGACGGCACGGTGCAGAAAACCGTTTACGGGGATAGGCTGGCGGCGGTGGGTAACTTTGGGGATGCGCCGTATATGTATGGAAATACAGAGATTTTGCCGCATTCTGTGCTTATAGAGGATGAGGGCGGGAGGATGATTTACGCGCCCTCTCCTGAGGAAGGGCATAGATAGCGGCCTGGCCTTAGCAGGCTGCATGCAGCGTTATAAAAACAAATCCTCCTTGACATCCGCCGTGAAACTTTTTATAATACATACTACAAAAGCCCAAAACAGGGCGTATGCTGTAAAAGGCAGGGAAGAGAACAAGTAGCAGTCTGGACAGGGCGGACAGAGAGCAGCCGGTTGATGAGAGGCGCGCGCACCGCAGACCGGCGAATACAATCTCAGAGCCGCGCAGACTGGAGGCGCAGGAACGCGCCCTGAGGATGCGACGCGGGGCGCGCGTTATCGCGCCAGGGTACAGGGAAAGGAAGCGTTCCCGGCACTCAGTGAGGCAGGCTGTGCGAGCAGCCTGTGAAAAAAGGTGGTAACACGGGAAAAGGCCCCGTCCTTTGCAGAAAGGACAGGGCTTTTTTATGCGCAGGGGCGCGTAAGGAAATTAGCAGCTTTGCCGCACGCACCCCGCGCGGGCAGGGGAAGATGGCGCTTCCCTGCTCGATTGCACACGGGCGCCCGGTACGCGGCAGGGGAAATGCCCGGACATAATGAGGAAGGAGAAAAAACGATGCAGATTTACGAAGAGCTGATCGCGAGAGGACTGATCGCGCAGGTGACAAACGAGGATGAGATAAAGAAAATGGTGAATGAGGGCAGGGCTACGTTTTATATTGGCTTTGATCCCACGGCGGACAGCCTTCATGTCGGCCACTTTATGGCCCTGTGCCTGATGAAGCGCCTGCAGATGGCGGGCAACCGGCCGATCGCACTGCTGGGAGGCGGAACGGGCATGATCGGGGATCCGTCCGGCAGAACGGATATGCGCCAGATGATGACAGTGGAGACGATCGAACATAACTGCGACTGCTTTAAGAAACAGATGAGCCGGTTTATCGACTTTTCAGACGGAAAGGCCCTGATGGTCAACAATGCGGAGTGGCTGATGGATCTGAATTATGTGCAGCTCCTGCGCGAGGTGGGACCGCATTTCAGCGTAAACCGCATGCTGACCGCAGAGTGCTACAAGCAGAGGATGGAGCGGGGCTTAAGCTTCCTGGAATTCAACTACATGATCATGCAGAGTTATGATTTCTACATGCTGTTCCAGAAATATGGCTGCAATATGCAGTTCGGCGGCGACGATCAGTGGAGCAATATGCTCGGCGGGACAGAGCTGATCCGCAGAAAGCTAGGCAAGGACGCCCATGCCATGACCATTACCCTGCTGCTCAATTCAGAGGGAAAGAAGATGGGCAAGACCCAGTCCGGCGCGGTATGGCTGGATCCGGACAAGACGTCTCCCTTTGAGTTTTACCAGTATTGGAGAAACGTGGCGGATGCGGATGTGCTGAAATGCCTGCGGATGCTGACCTTCCTCCCGCTGGAGAAGATTGACGAGATGGATCAGTGGGAGGGCAGCCAGCTCAATACGGCCAAAGAGATCCTGGCATTTGAGCTGACAAACCTGGTACACGGGCAGGAAGAAGCTGAAAAGGCGAAGGAAGCGGCGAGAGCGATCTTTACCGGCGGCAGCGCGGCGGATATGCCCACAGCGGAGCTGACGGAAGACGATTTTAACGGGGATGCAATTGATCTGCTGGCCATTCTCCAGAAATCCGGGCTGGCCCCGTCCCGATCCGAGGCGAGGCGGAACGTGGAACAGGGAGGCGTCAGCGTGGACGGCGCGCAGGTGAAGGATATCAAGGCCGTTTACACCAAAGCCCAGCTCTCGGGGGACGGGATCGTGGTAAAACGCGGGAAGAAGAATTTTAAGAGAGTGGTTCTTAAGTAAGGGCGGGGCGCATGGGGCAGGTTATTTTCCCGTAGCTCCCGGAACGTGTTTTTTCTTCAGAATACAAAGAGTTCCGGTCTGGCCGGGTCAGGAGGCAATATAAATGAACGCGTTACCAGTAAAGGACATGGCAGACACGTATATCGAACATTCGATGGCGGTCAATCATTTCGTTACAGCGACGGGCAGCCAGTTGAAGATCGAGCAGTTCCTCCTGTCAGCCGCCGAGCGTGACGTCCTGCTTTGCATACCAGCGCAGCGCGTCCATTAAGTGCTCTGTGCGAAAATCAGGCCAGTAATCATCCACAACATAGAAGTCAGCGTAGGCGGACTGGATGGGCAGAAACCCGGACAGCCGCCTTCTTCCGCCCCAGCGGATGATGAGATCCACCCGGGGAAGGCCGGCTGTGCGCAATGCGGGGCCGATTGCCCCCTTTTTCATTCCCAGATCCCATTCCAGGCTGTAATTGACAAGAAAATTGATATTCATGCGCCCGTCCCCGAACACATGGCGCGTGGTGTAGGGCAAAAGCTCCGGCGGGAAACTGGCGGAACCGGCGTTTCCGAGAACCAGAAGGGCCGCGTCCTCGCGGGACAAAACCTCCACGGCTTTGACGCAGGCGCTTGTAAAGGCGCGCCGCTGCGCGATGGGCCGTTTCGCATTGTCCGCCGTGAAGCCGTAAAAGGACATTTCACAGATACCCAGGTCGCGGCAGGCCCGGTACAGCTCAAGGCCGGGAGAAATCCCCCTGTCGTATCCGTCCTGTTTATGAAGCCCCTGCCCGACAGCCCATCTCCGGTTGCCGTCAGGGATGATTCCGATGTGATTTGGCAGTCTCATAATGATCCTCCGGTTGGACAGGCGTAACCCTGTCCGTTTTTTATGCACAGGCCCGCAAAGGGAAGTTTGCTTCCAGGGCTGCATGCGGGCAGCGCGGCGGATAGGGAGGAAAATCTTCCCTACCCGGTTAGTATGGGCGGAAATGGGAGATTTATACAAAGCGGGCAGGAGGCGTTTCGGGAAAAGGGACAATATGTCTTAGAAATTTTGGAGAGATGGGAATTATTGTAATCAGGATGATATAAATTATGTTTTCTGAAAAAGAAAAGTATCTTGCAATTAAAATTTGCATATGCTATAAGGCATCAGGCAAAGAAATGTGGAGGAATCCATGTGGGAAAAGAACGAATCCCCTGACTGTAATGGCGTACAGTCAGAGGATTTTTCTTTTCTTTATTTATAGTGGCAAAGCGTCCATTAGCTGATGAGGTGGCAAACCACACCTGCTGCGGCAGCCGCAAGAAATGTGAAGAATAACTCCATGTAAGCGCCCCTCCCGTTGCCGGGAGCAGGTTGGACAGCACAAGCATTATAACATATCAATGGACATTCCTCTATCTCTTTCTAAAAAGATCATACAATTCGGATTGCGGTTGATACAATCCAATGCTTGCCGTCACTGCAAGATAATTTCTTCGTGCATTACGAATTAGATTTCAAAATGAAAATAGAGAACATATTTGGAACATCTATGAATGCAAAACACGCCCGGCGTCTGTGGTTGGCGCACAAAAAAGCCGGAATCAATTTGTGGTTGGCGACAATTGAAAGTATTGTTTCAGACTTGCTATAATTATCTAAAATCAAATGGACAGCAGAACACAAAGTGAAAAACGTAAGGAGGAATAACGATGAAGAAAGGGAGACGACTGACTGGCGTTATATTATCGGCGTTCATGGCAATGACGCTTTTGGCCGGGTGCGGCGGCGGGGAAGCCGCAGGGCCGGAGGAAAGCGGCGCGGTCCTGACGCCCGGCAGAGCGGAGGAAGCAAGCTGCATTAAAATCGGAGTTTCCGGCACGCCGGATCTGGATCCGGCGATTGTCAACACGGGTTCAAGCTTAATCGCCGCTGTCAATCTCTATGATACGCTTGTATTTCCTTCTGCAGAGGAAGCGTCCGGCGTCGCCGGCAGGGCGGCACAGGACTGGGAGATCAGCGATGACGGCATGAAATATACATTTCATTTAAAGCAGGGGATCCGGTTCCATAACGGGGAGGAGATGAAAGCCTCGGATGTCGCCTATTCCATGGATCGCCTTCTGACGATCGGCGAGGGGTATGCCTATATCTTTTCTAATTACCTGGAGCCGGGTTCCACGGTGGCAGTGGATGATTACACTGTGGAATTTCATTTAAAACAGGCTTACGGCCCTTTCCTGAACGCTCTGATCCGCCTGTTCATCGTCAGTGAGAAGGAGGTCAGGGAGCATACGGAAGCTTCCGGAAATTACGGTGAAAACGGGGACTATGGAAGAGGATACCTCCTGACGCATGACGCGGGCTCCGGCGCTTATAAAGCAGTGGAGCTGGTGCAGCAGGATTACTTCTACGCAGAGTGGAATCCGGACTGGTTTATGGGCTGGGACAATGAGAAAGCCCCCAGGGCCTTTAAGCAGCTTGCGATCACCGAAGCTGCGACTGTCCGCACCATGATGAACAATCGGGAGCTGGATATCACGGATACCTGGCAGAGCGTGGAGACGTTGAACGCACTTTGCCGGATTGACGGCGTTTCTCTGGCGCAGTACACGAATGGCCTGGAGTACAACGCGTACATGAACACCCAGGCCCCGCCGATGGATGACGTGAACTTCCGCCGCGCCATGAGCTGCCTGATTGACTATGACACCATCTGCGATTCGATCCTGCCGGGATCCATCAAAGCCACAAGCCCCGTGCCGTCCGGCGTGTTAGGGCATGTTGAGACGAACACGCTGTCGTACGACATCGAGAAGGCGAAGGAGTATATCGCCGCATCCGCCTATGCGGACAATTATGCGGATTATCCGGTTGAGATTGTCGTAAACTCCGATGTGGCGGACTTAGAGAAAATTGCGCTGATGATCCAGTCCGCGGCGCAGCAGGCCGGGGTAACCGTCTCCATTTCAAAGGCCCCGTGGGTGTCCCTGATTGATAAAATGGGTTCTGTGGAGAGCTCTCCTCAGATGACGCTCATAAATTCCGCCCCGCCGTTTGACGATGCCGGTATCTATCTGCAGAGCCGTTACAGCAACGCGACGCAGGGAACCTGGGAGAATGGGGAGTGGCTGGCGGATCCGGAGGTGAACGACAGGAACAATGACGCATTGCAGACGGTTGACACCGCAGAGCGCCTTAAGAAATACGCAGAGATACAGAATTATATTGTTGATGAAGTCTGTCCCAGCGCCTGGCTCTGCGACCTGACCGAGCGGTGCGCATACCAGAGCTCCTATATAAAATGGCCCTTTGCGGAGCAGGGCGGTATTCCCCAGTGTGTCAATGGATACAGCCAGATTTATTCGGAGTTTGAATACAGCCGGTAGCAGTTTAGACAGGTCTCTGCGCGCCTGCCCCGCGGCCGTACGGTTACACAGCGGCCGGGGGCGCAAAAGCGCGGATCCCGTTCCGGCGCCTGTCTCTGGGGAATGATTAAAGCGAGGTGGTGATTGCGTGATTAAATATATAACAAAACGACTGATGATGGGTATCCTGGTGTTGTTTGGAACCTCTATCCTTATTTTTACAATTGCCCGCGTTGTTCCGGGCGATGTGGCGACCATTGCATTGGGAAGCCGCGCGACGGAGGCGGCCAAAGAGGCATTGCGCCGGGAGATGAACCTCTATGATCCGCTTCCAATGCAATATGTGAAATGGCTGTCGAGCGCGCTTTCCGGCAATTTCGGAAATTCGTTTGTAACCAAGCGGCCGGTTGCCATGGATGTGGCGCAGTTTCTCCCGGCCACGCTGGAGCTGGTCATCGTGTCAGGTATTTTTATGGTGGCGGGTACGTTTGTCCTGGGGATTCTGGCGGGAAAGTATAAAAATACATGGGCGGACGGGCTGATACGGGTTTTATCTTATATAGGGGTGGCCCTGCCCGCATTTGTGGCCGGGATCTTACTTCTGCTGCTGTTTGGCTACAAGCTGCAGGCCATTCCGGTTCTGGGACGTCTTAGCGCTTCTCTTACGGCGCCGGGGAAGATTACCGGCTTTTATGTGACAGACGCGCTGTTAAGGGGGCAGTTTAAGGTCGCATGGGATGCGTTTTTACACCTGCTTTTGCCGGCGCTTTCCCTGGCAATCGGCCCCATGGTGCAGGATGCGCGTATCCTGCGCTCGTCGCTGGTCGATAATTCGGCTAAGGAGTACATGGCCGTTTCCACAGGCCACGGCCTGCCGCCGAACCTTCTGATCCGGAAATATCTGCTGAAGCCGTCTGCGACCTCCGCAGTGACGACGATGGGGATGGATTTTGCGTCCCTGCTCGGAAATGCGTTTCTGGTGGAGCAGATTTTTAACTGGCCCGGCATTTCACGATATGGTATCAATGCGATGCTGTTCAAAGATTTGAATGCGATCTGCGCGGTTGTCCTCATCATTGGCATCACGTTTTTCTTTGTGAACCTGGTAGTGGATTTGATTGTCGCCGCGCTGGATCCGCGGATGAGGAAAGGAGGAGGCAAATGAGTGTGCCAGGCAGCCGCAGGGCGGCGCGAAAAGCCCTGCTTTCTCCGTCAGCAAAAGAAAATTTAAAGATTTATAAATACAAATTCAGCCGGAATAAACTGTCCGTATTCGGTCTTATATTGGTGTTCATCTCCATCTTTTTTGCAATATTTGCGGAGGTAATCGTTCCCTTCCCGGAAAGCATCGGCAGCTTTGTGGATTACGCAAACGCCAGCCTCCCTCCGGGGCCGCGGCACTGGTTCGGCACGGATCAGATGGGGCGGGATGTGCTTTCAAGGGTTGTGTTCAGCTTTCGCGGCGCGCTGATTATGAGTGTGACGGTGCTCGCGGTTTCGGTTCCGGCGGGCACGGTTCTGGGCCTGATCGCGGGATATTATCACGGGACAAAGGTTGACGCGGTTATCATGAGAATCTCGGATGTGTTCCTCTCCGTTCCCTCCCTGATCCTGGCGCTGTGCGTGGCCTCGATTCTGGAGCCCAACATGATGAATTCCATGCTGGCTGTCACGATTATGTGGTGGCCCTGGTATACAAGGCTGGTCTACGGCCAGGCATCCTCCATCTCAGAGGAGTATTTTGTGAAGAATGCGGAGCTGATCGGAGCTTCCAAAGCCCATATTCTCTTTAAAGAGATACTTCCCAACTGCCTTTCGCCGATCTTTACGAAGATGGCGCTGGATGTGGGCTGGGTGATCCTGATGGGCGCTTCCTTAAGCTTTGTCGGGCTTGGCGAGCAGCCGCCGACGCCCGCGTTCGGGCAGATGATTTCCGACGGCGCGTCCCTGATGCCGGATATCTGGTGGCTGACGGTTTTCCCGGCGGGCGGGATTGCCTTTATGATTCTGGGATTCAATTTTCTGGGAGACGGAATACGCGATATGTTCGACAAGGGAGGGCACTGAGGATGAGAGAAACTATTTTAAATATCAAAGACCTCTCGATCTGGTACCGCACCTACCGCGGCTATGCCAGGGTGGTTGACCACATCGGTTTACAGGTAGGAGAAGGAGAAAAAATCGGCCTGGTCGGCGAGTCCGGCTGCGGTAAGACCACAACCATGAAGACCGTTATGGGCGTGCTGGGAAGCGATCAGATCCATGTGCCGAACGGGAAGATCGAATTCCGGGGAAAAAATGTCCTGGAGATGAGGAAGCCGGAACTTCTTAAGCTTCGCCGAACCGGGACGTCAATGATTTCCCAGTCGCCTATGTCGGCGCTGAACCCGGTCTTTACCATCGGCCAGCAGTTGAGGGACATCATCCGCTACTCCGGCCTTTATAAGAAGAATGACAGGAAAGCCATCGAGGAGGCGGCATGCGGGGCGCTTAGAAGCGTCATGCTCTCCGATCCGGAGCGCATCATGGCCAGCTACCCGCATCAGCTCTCCGGCGGCATGAGGCAGCGCGTCTGTATCGCCTCTGCGCTGGTTACGCCCAAGGATCTGCTGATTGCGGACGAGCCCTGCACCGCGCTGGACGTGACCATCCAGGATCAGATCCATCATCTGCTCCGGACGCTGGTGGAGGAGAAGAAGCGCTCACTCATCATGATCACCCATTCCCTCGGCGTGGCGAGAGAGCTGGTGGATCGGATATACATCATGTATGGCGGCCATATCGTAGAAACCTGCCGGACAGAGGATTTATTTACATCGCCCTCGCACCCATACACCCAGGGGCTTCTCTCCTGTGTGCCGCGGCTCTCCGGCGGCGGGCTGTCGTCCGGCATCTACGGCTACGTCCCGGATTATGTAAACCCGCCAGAGGGTTGCCGCTTCTCCCCCCGGTGCCCACATGCCGGCAAGGAGTGCAGGACCAGACGGCCGCCGATGGCAGAGATCGGGCCGGATCACAAGGCGGCCTGCTTCCTCTATGCCGGGGAAGGACAGGAAAAGGAGGGAGCGGAGTAATGTGTAACGAATTATTGGCTGTAAAAAATTTAAAACAGTATTTCCCGGTCGGAAAGGATCGCTTTGTCCGGGCGGTGGACGGTGTGGATTTCTCTGTCCGCGAGGGCGAGGTCATGGGCCTGGTCGGCGAATCCGGCTCCGGGAAAAGTACGATTGCCTACACGATTATGGGCATGTACACCCAGACCGACGGAGAGATCGTCCTAAACGGGACAGAAATTACAAGCAAAACAAAAGGGCGCAGCAGGGAATTCCGCCGCGATGTTCAGATAGTATTCCAGGATCCGGGTTCTTCCCTGAATCCCTGCCAGGATGTGAGGCAGATATTAAGCCTCCCGCTTAGGGTGCATCACGTAGTCCCCAAAGACGCCATTGACGATAAGATCCGCGAGATCCTCCAGATGGTGGAGCTGCCGCCGGATTTCATGTATAAGACGCCAAACTCAATCGGCGGCGGCGAGCGCCAGCTCGTATCCATTGCCCGGGCGCTCTGCAGCAACCCGAAATTTATCATCCTCGACGAGCCGACGTCCTCCCTGGATGTGTCCATTCAGGCCAAGATTCTGAATATGTTAATGAAGCTAAAGGAAGAGCGGAAGCTGACCTATATGTTCATCACCCATGATATGGGCGTCATGCGCAATGTGTCCACCAAGATAGCCATTATGTATCTGGGAAAGATCTGCGAGATCGCGCCGACAAGGACCTTTTACGAAGCGCCGCGCCATCCCTACACGCAGATGCTCTTATCTGCGATACCGGTTATCTCGCCGGAGGAGGAAGCGCTGAAGCCGAAACGGATCCGCAGCGAGGGGGAGATCCCTTCGCCGGTGAATGTTCCGAAGGGGTGTAGTTTTCATACACGGTGCGCGTTTAAGAAGGAGATCTGTATGGAGGCTGATCCAAAGATGCGGGAGGTGGAGGAGGGGCACTTTGTAAGGTGTCATTTGTGCGGGGTGTGATGTGGCTGTTCAGTATCCAATGAATTATGAGAGGGCCGTGGTTTATCGTGAGAGGGCCGCATATACCTGCCTGTTTAATTCCTGAAGCAAAGGAGACCGGCTTAATATAGCTACTGCATCACAAATAAATGAATTCAAAAGTCCCGCACAGTCCGGACTTAAGAATAAAAAGAAACATTGTCCAAGCGACAATAGAATGGAGGAAAGTATGTTAGAATACGAAGTTCTGGATGCCTGTTTAAAGCTTCTGCGCGATATGTTCATGCTGAAGCCGGGGGAAACAATCGCGATCACGACAGACACCATGTCCAACGAGGAGATCGTGGAGGCGACGGCCCAGGCGGCGGTTATTCTGGGGGCAAAACCCCTGATCTTTAAGATTGCCGCCCCGGAAGGCGCGAAGGCCGGCGATAAGGACATGCCGATGAAAGCGTTGATTGACGGTATCAAAGCCTGCGACGCCTGGGTGGAGTTTAATTACAAGCTGATCTTCTACTCCACGGTTTACGATAAGATCACCGAGGATCCCAAAAACCGGCCCAGATATATGAATCAGAACGGTGTTCATCCGGAATTATTGGTCCGCAATATCGGTAAGGTAGACAATATCCTTCTGAACCGGTTTATCCAGGGATTTTCCGATTACTGCGAGGCCGGACGCCACATGCGCTTTACCACGCCGGCCGGAACGGATCTGGAATGCGATAACGAGCCCGGGCGCGATTACGTCACAGCGGATGGCTTTGTCTATGAAAATGATATCAAGATGTTCCCCGGCCAGATTAGCTGGTCCCCGAATTTTGAGAGCGTCAACGGCGTGCTGGTGGTGGACGGAACCTTATCCCCGCCAATCGGCGCTTTGCAGAGCCCGGTGAAGTTTACCATTGAAAAGGGCTATATCAAGAAGATCGAAGGCGGCAGGGATGCCGACAATTTCCGCCAGTGGCTGGAGAGCTTCGATGATCCCAATATGTTCCTGATGGCGCACAGCGGCCTGGGCTTTGGGCCCATGGCGCAGCTAAACGGCGATATCGTAGAGGATGAGCGCGTATGGGGCTGCACAGAGTGGGGGATTGGAAATGTTGGCCCGCAGCTTGTGTCTGAGATGGAGACAGGGATCGCGGCGGCCTCCCACTCGGATGGCATATGCTTAAACTGCAGCCTGTGGATTGACGGCGTACAGGTCCTGGATGAAGGGAAGGTGGTCGGCCCCACGGAGGAGTTTGTAGAGCTTGCCAGGCAACTGGGGCATTAAAAAGGGGCGCGCGATGGATGTAAAGAGATTAAAGGCGCTGATTGAGAAAAAAAGGGGACAGATGGCCGCTGACATGATGGAGATGAGCCGCATCCCCGCGGTAAATCCCAGAATGGGAGGCGGCGGCGAGTATGCCAGGATGCAGTGGATCATGCGCTGGTTTGACAGGCGGCAGATCCCGTATGAAGTGTATGAGATCCCGGACCAGAAGGTACAGGAAGGCGTGCGCCTCAATGTGGTTGCGACTGTTCCGGGAACCGGGGAGGAAGACCGGTCGCTGTGGTTTATCAGCCATGTGGACACCGTAGGCCCGGGCGATGCGGATGCCTGGGAGACGGATCCCTTTACGCCGGTTGAGAAGGACGGGAGAATTTACGGCCTGGGGTGCGAAGATAACAGCCAGTCTGTGATCACGACTATGGCCGCCTGCGAGGTATTGTTTGAGGAACACATCCGGATAGGCCGGAATATCCGTTTCTGTTATGTGTCCGACGAGGAGACAGGCAGCGAATTTGGGATAAAAGCCCTGATTGGGAAGGGGCTGTTTGGGCCGGGAGACGAAGCCATCGTCCCGGACGGCGGCAGCGCGGACGGTTCTTTTGTGGAGATAGCGGAGAAATCGCAGGTTTGGCTGAAATTTACCGTAAACGGTAGAACTTCGCATGCGGCGATGCCCCATCTGGGAATCAATGCGTGTTATATTGGAATGAAGTTCGGCGCGGAGCTTGAGGACGCTTTAAAAACGAGATTTGACAGGGAGGATCCGCTGTTTAATCCCCCGGGTTCGACCTTTGAACTGACCCAGAAATTTGCCAATGTACAAAGCCCTAACGTGATGCCGGGAAAAGACAGCTTTTGTATGGACATGAGAGTGCTGCCCGGGGATCCCGTGGATGAGGTCATGGATTATATTTACGGGCTGATCGGCAGGTATGAGAAACAGTATCCGGGAATTGCGATCGAAGTGGAATTTCTCACGAGAACCGATGCGCCCGCGCCCACGCCGCAGCAGAGCCAGGTGGTCATAAATCTGGTGGAGGCAATCCGGGAGACGGGAACCGAGGCGTATTCCGGCGGCATTGGGGGCGGCACATGCGGCGCGATTTTGCGGGCGGAGAAGATTCCGGCGGCCGTATGGGCGACGCTGGATGACAGGTGCCATGCGCCCAATGAGTACGTGGTGGTTGACAACATGGTACGGGATGCCGGTATCTATTTATCCGTGATCGCACGGTACGGGGCGCAGGGGACGGAAGAGTAAGATAAGTTCCTGTTCACATGCCGGTCATCGCGGAGCGTGCCGCCGGCATGTGAACAGGAATCAAAATAACAGGAGGTACACACATGTATGAATATGAGCTGACAAATGCGTGCTATAAGCTGCTTCATGAAATGTTTGATTTAAAAGCAGGGGAATCCCTGGCGATCACATGTGACACAGAGTCCAGTATGGAGGTGGTCAACGCCACGGCCAAAGCAGCCTTTGCCCTTGGGGCCAAGCCTCTGGTGCTTAAAATGCCCGCGCCGGGAGACTGCGGGAAAGCAGGGGATAAGGATATGCCGGTTGAGCCGCTTGTAAAAGCAATCCAGGGCTGCGAGGCGTGGGTGGAGTATAATAACAAGTGGATTTTCTATTCCACTGCATACGATAAGATTGTGGAGGATCCGGAGAACCGCCCGCGTTATATGAACCTGTGCGGCGCGACGCCGGAGCTGATGGTCCGAAACATCGGCAAGGTGGACAACCAGCTTCTGACGAAGTTCATCATGGCTGTCTCGGATTACTGCGAGGCGGGCAGGCATTTCCTCATAACCTCCCCGGCGGGTATGCGTTTAGAGTGCGATAACGAGCCGGGAAGAAAATACGTGACAGCCGACGGCCATGTCCGCAAGGGCGAGATTAAGATGTTCCCCGGCCAGATTAGCTGGTCTCCCAATTTTGACAGCATCAATGGGACCATCGTGGCAGACGGGACCATCACGCCGCCCCTTGGGGCCATAAAGGATCCGATCACCTTTACGGTGGAGAAGGGATATGTCGTGAAGATTGAGGGCGCGGGAACAGATGCAAAGCGGTATGAAGAATGGATGAATTCATTTCATGACAGACAGATGCGCCTGGTTGCCCACGGCAGCTTTGGATTTGGCCCGAACGCCCTGTTAAACGGGGATATCGTGGAGGATGAACGCGTATGGGGATGCACAGAATGGGGATTCGGAAATGTCGGCCCCCAGCTGGTATCGGACATTCCCGGCGGCATACCGGCTGCCACGCATTCGGACGGCATATGCTTAAACTGCAGCGTATGGGTAGACGGCGTACAGATTCTGGATGAGGGCAGGGTCGTTGGGCCGACGCCCGGGATTGTGGAAATGGCGCGTCAGTTAGGCCACTGATCAGACAGGAGAGTCCGCAGGGGGGCTGTGAAACAATGGAGTGCTTCTATCTCCGTTTTTCACAGTTCCCTGTCCTTTTATGTATAAGCCTGCATGCGGGCGGGATGAAAATTTCTCCTGTCCGATGGCATGCAGGCGTTAAAATTTCAAAACAATCAAAAAATATGGATAAATCTTACAATAACAACCGAAGTATAGTATGGTAGAATGATAACAGGAGGCAATTGTAACAGTTCAGACAACCTGAACTGTTACAATTGTGCAGATCATATGAACAGTTCCTTACAACAGGAATGATTTATAGATGGAGGTACAGGCCGTACATGATAAGCGTCATCGATTTGTTAAAGCTCCCGTCCATGAAAGAAGGATACATAGCCGCAGGAGGAAGCGGAATCTATCATGTTATCCGGCGTTTTGAGATTTTAGAGGAAACCTATCCGTCGGTTGTCCGGTTTCTGGATGAAGGGACATTTTATGTGACCAGCTTCTGGAACCTGGCAGATGATAAAGAGAGCCGGGTTCACCTGATTGAGGCGATGATCGAGCATGGGTGCGCCGGCATCGGAATCATGCCCGGAGGCTATCTGAATAACGAAATTGACAGGGAAATCTTGCAATTGGGAAATGAATATGATTTTCCCATTTTTTATATTCCCCTGTCCGTCCGCTGGGGCGACTTAGTGGCGGAATACAGTGTGATTTCCAATAACAATATCGAGGCAATGGAGCGCAGATGGCTGGAGCTGGCGCTGGGAATTTTTGTTGATTTTCATCTGAAAAATGATCCGGGGGTGCTCTGTGAAAGGATGAGCAAAACCCTGCGCCTCCCGGTTGTGATCAGCGCGGTGACCGTCTACAGCTATGGCACAGAAGGGATTAATGTGGCGGTGCTCACCTCCAGGATTCAGAATATCCGGCAGAGCGGCGGCAAAGCTATGCAGTCCCCCATGATCATCCGGGCGGATATGTCCCGGATCGCCGTACTCTATTTTGGAGAACACAGCATGATTGCCTGCTGCCCGGCAAGGGAAGAGGTACAGGATAATATTTTACAGTTGTATCATCAGATGGCCCCGTTTGCCGTCCGGGAGCTGGACAACATGGTTTCACACAGCAAGAAGATCAGGAAAATCGAGGTGAATGCGCCCTATTATGGCAATGCGAGGGTATATATCGCCGTGCTCCGTTTTGAAAACTATGAAAAAACGAAGCATGCCATAGATAAAAAATATATCCTGTATGAGAGCAATCCTTATCAGAAATACTGTATTCTTCTGATACCGGAGGAAGAGAATGGAAACACATGTTCGATATATGAAGCATACTGTAAAATGATCGAGGCCAGGCAGCCGGATCTATTTATCTTTTCCCAGGGAAAATACAGGCAGAAAAATCTGCAAAGGGAAGTCTCCCGCATAAAAAACTTAATCCATTCCCTGTTATTCCTGAAAGGATGCTACAGCACCGACGAGCTTTCCCTGATCTATATGATGAGCAGCGCGCCCAGGGCCCAGGATGCCTTTGTCTATTCCGCGCAGCAGCTCCAGGCAAAACCATCGGCGGAAGTGAAGACATTTTTACACACGCTGAGGCTGTATCTGGTGCTGCACAGCATCAAGGACGTGTCGCTGCTCATGGGGATTCATGTAAATTCCGTAAAATACCGGATGGAAAAGGCCATGAAGTTTCTGGAAATGGACAGCGATTTGCCGCTCAGCGAGATCGCGTCCTTAAATGTGCTGATGCATGTGGAGCGGATGGCGGCGGAGATACGGTAACTTCATTATATCTTCCCCCCATTTACCATCTCCCGGTACTGGGAGGGGGAAATCCCCTTATGCCTGCGGAAGATCCGGCTGAAATACAGGGGATTCTCATACCCCACGATGGCCCCGATCTCCGTGACATTATAATTCGTGGTCTCCAGAAGCATCTGCGCGTTTGTGATGCGCCTGGCCACAATATACTGCATGGGCGTGGTGTTGGTATACTGCCTGAAATGGCGGATAAACCAGCTCACACTCATTCCCCTGGACGCCGCGTAATCCTCGATGCGGATGTCTGTATTGTAATGATTATTAAAATACAGGATCGCCTGCGCCATCTCCCTGTCCATATATTCATTCCGCGACGTATGCTCCGTGGTCAGGCGGCGGTGGATCTGAATCAGGAGCTGCCGGAGCAAAATCGCGAGAAGCTCCTCATAATGCCCCTGGCAGCGCTGCAGCTCCAGTATCATCTGCTTAAAAATCCGGGCATATTCCAGCGTCGTCCCGGTCTTAATAATCCGCATATCATTCGTAATCCCATACGAGCGCAGGATATTCCTGACATTGCTTCCCGTAAAATGAACCCAATAGACCTCGGTCTGATCCACCCCGTAATACACATATCTCTGAGGCTCCCTTGGCCGGTAAATCACCATTTGGCCGGCGGTAACGATGGTGGCCTCTTCCTGTTTATCAAAATAGAAATACGCCTTGCCGGATACAATATACAAGAGCTGGAAATCCAGGCGGCCTCTGGGGCGGCGCGTGGGGAGACGGGGGCGCGTGTGAAGATGGTAGGTCCCGCAGCTTCCTACGATCAGGGGTTTGGTTTTGTCTTTGAAATCGACAAGGGAGTTGTTTAGGTAGGCGGAGTTGATATACATGGGCAGCTCCTTTCTGGCGTACGCGATCTCTTATCCAAGATACCCCCATTATACCATTTTGTGCATGTTTTGTCCAATGCAGGTAATGGACGCCCCCCAAAAAACCATATATAATATGCACATAAAACAAACCGGAAGAATCCGCAGACAACACAAACGGCCAGCGATTTGGCCATCTAAAGCAAAAAGGGGGTTATAAATTTGATTGTGCCAGAATACTACGAAGACTTAAGTATGCTTCACGAAAACACGGCTCCTCCCAGAGCCTACTATATCCCGGCGTCAGGCCGGATCGATGACTGGCTGGAGGCGCGGGAAGCGTCGGATCGGCTCCAGCTATTAAACGGGATGTGGAAGTTCCGGTATTATAGGAGCATCTATGAGCTTGAGGATGCGTTTTTTGAGATGGATTACGACCTCTCCGGTTTTGGAAGCCTTGCGGTTCCGGGCGTGTGGCAGATGGCGGGCTATGACGCGCATCAGTATACGAACATCCGCTACCCGTTTCCCTTTGACCCGCCGTATGTCCCCCGGGACAATCCATGCGGGGCTTATGCCTGTGAATTTACTTATGAGTGGGATGAGGCGGCCCCGCGGGCATTTTTGAACTTTGAGGGGGTGGATTCCTGTTTTTATGTGTGGCTGAACGGGATGTACATCGGATACAGCCAGGTATCGCATTCCACGAGCGAGTTTGAAGTGACCGGCGCGCTCTGCGGGGGAAGGAACCGGCTGGCGGTCCTGGTTCTGAAGTGGTGCGATGGGAGCTATCTGGAGGATCAGGATAAATTCCGCATGAGCGGTATTTTCCGGGATGTATATCTGCTGAAACGCCCCCGCGAGGGGGTCTGGGATTATTTTGTGACAACCTGGACGGGAAACGGCGCGGCGCAGGCGTCGGTGCGGATCGATTTTTCCGGAAAACGGATCCCTGTTTCGCTGACGCTTTACGACAAGTCCGGCCGGCTTGTCAGCCGCGCGGATATGAAAGCGGAAGCCGGAGATGCGGAAGCGGAAACCGGAGATGCCGAAGCGGACGCCGAAGCAGATGCCAAAGCCGACGCAGGAACGGAAGGGATGGAGAAGAAAGGCAGCGCGGAGGCGGTCCTTGCGATCCCGGATCCGGTTCTGTGGAATACGGAGGCCCCCTATCTTTATACGCTGGTGATCGAGACGGCCGGAGAAACGATTGTGGATACAGTGGGCCTGCGCGAGATTGCGATCCGGGACGGGGTGTTATGGTTTAACGGGAAAAATATCAAGTTCCGCGGCGTGAACCGCCACGATTCGGATCCCAGGACGGGGTTTGCGGTGAACGTGGATCAGATGAAGCGGGATCTGGAGCTCATGAAGCGCCACAATATCAATGCAGTGCGCACGAGCCATTACCCGAATGCCCCGGTGTTTTATAAGCTCTGCGATCAGTACGGTTTTCTGGTGATCGACGAGGCGGATGTGGAGAGCCACGGGCCGTGTGAGATTTTCTGTGAGGATAATACGGATGAGACGAAGTTTGACCGCTGGAACGAACCAATTGCGGACAATCCGGCGTGGGGGGAGGCCATCCTGGACCGCGTGCGCCTGTGCGTGCACAGGGATAAGAACCGCTCCTGCGTGGTGATTTGGTCCATGGGAAATGAGAGCGCCTACGGGCGCAATTTTGAGCGGGCCCTGGCGTGGACAAAGGCGTTTGATCCCGGGCGGCTTACGCACTATGAGAGCGCCAGGTACAGGAAAAAGGGCGCGGCGTATGATTTTTCCAATCTGGATCTGTACAGCAGGATGTACCCGTCCCTTGAGGAGATACGGGAGTATCTGGACAGGGGGGAGAAAAAGCCGTTTATCCTCTGCGAATACTGCCACGCCATGGGAAACGGACCCGGGGATATCGAGGATTATTTTGAGCTTATCCAGGAACGGGACGAGATGTGCGGCGGCTTTGTCTGGGAATGGTGCGATCATGCGGTCTGGCATGGCGGGACATCGGAGGGCAGAACCGTGTATTTTTACGGGGGCGATCACGGCGAGGCGATCCATGACGGGAATTTCTGTATGGACGGCCTGGTATACCCGGACCGCCGCGTCCACACAGGGCTTTTGGAGTATAAAAATGTATACCGTCCGGCCAGGGCTGTTTCCTTCCATCAGGAGAGCGGGGAGCTGGCGCTGCGAAATTACATGGAATTTACGGATTTGGGCGACTATGCAGAGATCCGGTATGAGGTGAACTGCGACGGGGCCTGTTTAGAGCAGGGAATCCTGCCCGCATGCTCCATAAAGCCGCAGGAGACGGGACGCGTATGTCTGAATATCGCGGTTCCGGAGAGGGGGCGCGCGTATGTAAGGCTTTATTATTACCTGCGTACCGCGAATGAACTGCTTCCCGCCGGGCATCTTTTAGGGACAGAGGAGCTGCCGCTTAAGACAAAGGACGACAGGAACCAGGAGGCGCTTGTATGGCTAAATGCGGCTGCAGCGGAATTTCTTCCAGAGCCGCTCACAGTGCGGGAGACGGACGCGGAGATCGTCTGCGGGGGCCGGGGCTTTTCCTGCAGCCTTGATAAGCGGACGGGCCTGATAAGCCGTTTGTCCTTCGGGGGCAGGGAGTATTTAGACAGGGCCATGGAGCTGAATATCTGGCGGGCGCCCACGGACAATGATATGTATATAAAGAAGGAATGGAAGCGCGCGGGATATGACAGGGCGGCGGCAAGGGCCTATGGGACAAACATCAGCCGGACAGAGACAGGGGTTCTCATCACATGCGCCATGTCCGTCAACGCGGCCGCGGTGCAGCGGATCCTGGATATCGAGGCCAGGTGGCAGATCGATGCGGCCGGGGGGATTTTCCTGGAGATGTCAGTAAAGCGGGACATGGAATTCCCGGAGCTTCCGCGGTTCGGCGTCCGTTTATTCTTAAAAAAGGAGCTTTCCGAGGTTTCCTACTATGGGCTGGGGCCGTATGAGAGCTACTGCGACAAGCACAGGGCGTCCCTGCACGGGCTGTACCGCGCGAGCGTGGGGGAAATGCATGAGGACTACATCCGGCCGCAGGAAAACGGGAGCCATGCAGACTGCGATTATGTGACGCTGACAGGCGGCAGATGGGGGATTACGGCCGTCTCAGAGGATCGGTTTTCATTTAACGCATCTATCTATACGCAGGAGGAGCTGGAGAAAAAAGAACACAATTATGAGTTAGAGCCTTCGGGCAGCACAGTGCTGTGCCTGGATTATAAGCAGAACGGGATCGGTTCCAATAGCTGCGGGCCGGTTCTGGGGGAGAAATACAGACTGAATAAAGAGAGCTTTACGTTTCGTATCAAAATGGCGCCATTTGTCAGATAGAGGTCAGAAAAAGCCGCGGCAGGCCATAGTTACTATTCACATTTAAGAAAAGCGGGCCCTTGCGTTCCGGTATTCAAGCATGCAGAATCCGGAAACGAATACGGGATGCGGGTCCCGCTGTGTACTCCACGGAAAATCAGCCGCAAAGGCAGGCATGGGGAGACTCCGGGAGTACATCACTGCAAAAAGGAGTGTAGTTATGGAGGAGAAACGTTATTTAAAGTGGTACAACAAGGTAGGATACGGTTCCGGAGATATTGCAGGAAATGTGGTATATGCATTCTTATCCTCCTTTGTTATGATTTACCTGACGAACACCGTGGGGATGAATCCCGGCGTGGTCGGCTCGCTGATCGCAGCGTCGAAATTTTTTGACGGGGTTACAGACGTATTTTTCGGCGCGATGATTGACAAGACCAAAAGCCGGATGGGAAAGGCGAGGCCCTGGATGCTGTACGGCTATATCGGCTGCGCGGTTACATTAGTGGCTATCTTTGCCGTGCCGGCGTCCTTTGGGAAAACGGCTCAGTACGCGTGGTTTTTCATTGCCTATACGCTGTTAAACGCTGTGTTTTACACAGCCAATAACATTGCCTATTCAGCTCTCACGGCCCTGGTCACAAAAAACAGCAGGGAACGGGTGCAGATGGGATCCTTCCGGTTCATCTTTGCCTTTTCGACCAGCCTTCTGATCCAGTCCGTGACCATCGGGGCTGTGGCCGCCGCGGGCGGAGGGGCCTCGGGCTGGAGAACCGTGGCCGTCATCTACGCCGTGATCGGGCTGATTGTCAATACGCTTTCTGTCTGCTCTGTAAAAGAGCTTTCCGAGGAAGAGCTAAGCGAGGCGTCTACCGCAGACGGCGGCGCGCCGGATGAGAAGTACGGCCTTGTCACAGCGGCAAAGCTGCTTATTTCCAACAGGTTTTATCTGATGATCTGCGGCGTTTACATTTTACAGCAGATCTATACAGCCATGATCAACATGGGTATTTACTACATGACGTATGTGCTGAAAAATGAAAATCTGTTCGGCGTGTTTTCGTGGGCCATCAATATTCCCCTGATCGCAGCGCTTATCTTTACGCCTTCGCTCGTGGCGCGGTGGAAGGGGATGTATAAGCTGAATCTAAGGGGCTATATGCTGGGAACCCTTGGCCGTGCGCTGGTGGTCGCAGCAGGGTATCTGGGGAGCGTCCCTTTGATGCTTCTGTTTACCGGCGTAGCCGCTCTGGGGCAGGGGCCCTGGCAGGGCGATATGAACGCCGTGATCGCCTCCTGCTCGGAGTATACCTGGCTGACAAAGCGCAAGCGGGTGGACGGGACGATGTATTCCTGCACCTCCCTGGGCGTAAAGCTCGGCGGCGGGCTGGGGACGGCCATCGCCGGCTGGCTGCTCGCGGCCAGCGGATTTGACGGGACAGCGGCCGCGCAGCCGGAGTCGTGCATCCGCATGCTGTATGTGATGTACTTATGGATTCCGATGGCGATAAGCCTTGTTATCACCCTGATATTGTCCAAAATGAATGTGGAAGAGACGAATGAAAAGCTTAAGGCGAACGGTCAGCGGGCCGGCTGACGCTTAAGGGCGCGGGGCGCATCCTGACGGATGGTTCGTCCGGCCGGGAACGCCGCCATGTGGCTGAAATGCCGGATGGCGGCGCATTCCTTTATTCCCGCGTGTAGCGGGCCAAGTGGGCATGCTTGCATACACATTTGGCGACTCCCGCGTGCAGCGGGTGGTTATGCATGGTATACATGATTGAAATAGTCTGCATAAAAGTCCATCAGGCCGTTCATAAAAATTTTAATACGGTTCATGGCGTAGCCTCCTTTCTGTACCGGATGAGGCTATTTTACACCATATCAGAGCGGATTACGCGCCAGATGAGAGGAAAAAGCAGACAATTTGTTACAGTTCGCGGGGCGGGGAAAACTGGCGGAAAACAGACGTCAAGCTTGCTTGTAAGGCTGTTTTCTGTCAGTTTTCCACATCGGGCGGACGCCCGATGCTTCTTGTCTGGCTGTGCCGGACAAGAAGATGAGCCCCGTGAACAGTAACGACGATTTTTTCACCTGTGCGGCTGCCAGTTTTGGCCAGAGAAAGGAGAAGCCGGATGTATCCAATATACGAGGCGGCGGGGCGTGAGCTGACGCTGCTCGACAAGGCCCCGGGCCATATTTCGCCCCATCTCCACCAGGCGGTTGAGTTTGTCTATGTGGAAAAGGAGACGCTGGAGCTCGGCGTGGGAAAGGAGCTGTACCATATGGAGGCCGGGGATTTCGGCGTGGTGTTTCCCAACCGGATACACCACTACCAGGCGTTTGGCGGGCCGGGCGGCCGGGCGCTCTTTCTGCTCGCCCCGGCGTCGATGCTGAGCCCGTTTGGAAACGAGTGGCAGCAGCGCGCGCCCAGGAATCCTGTGATCCGAAGGGAAAACGTGCCGGCTGATATCGTCAACGCCGTGCACCGCCTGTTTGAGAGCAAAAAAGAGGAGCGGGCGGTCAGGCAGGCTTATGTGCAGATCCTGTTCGCAAAGGCCATGACGCGGCTGGAGCTGGAGGAAGAGAGCGGCCAGGAGGATGCGGATATCGTGTACCAGTGCGTCTGCTATATTTCAGAGCATTTCCGGGAAACGATCACAATGCCAGAGATGGCAAAGGCGCTGGGAGTCGGCAGATACGTCCTGTCGCGGGTGTTTTCAGGAACCTTTCACCGCAATTTTAACCAGTACCTGAATGAGACGCGGCTTAACTATGCCTGCTCGCTGCTCATGCATACAGACCGGCCGGTTACGGAGGTGTGCATGGAGGCCGGGTTTGAGAGCCAGCGCACGTTTAACCGCGTCTTCCGGCAGTTTTGCCATATGACTCCCAGAGAGTACCGGAGAGAAATGGCGGCCGCAAACAGGAGCGCGGCCGGCGGCCGGAATTTGTGACGGCCGGCGCGCATGGCTTGGGAACCGTCTGGAAATAACTTATGCAAGTTGCACAGGATTTTTCTTCGCAACTTGCATAAGTTATTTCCGGACAGTTCCTTACATTATCTTGGTTCATAAATCAGATCCGTTATGCCGTTCCATGCCTGCGCGCGTACAAGGCGCAGCTTCACTTCCCGTTCCATGGGGCTGAAAAGGCGGATCCCGCCTCCAAGGATAGTTGGGACAACGGAGATGTGGTACCGGCCAATCAGATGTTCCCTCATAAGCTGCCGGACGATATCAGCCCCGCCGCAGATCCAGATGTTTTTTCCGCCTTCCTTGGCCAGCCTGCGGACTAAGCTGCAGGGATCCTCGGAGGTGAATGCGATCCGTTCCGAAGAAGGGAGCGCTTTATGCGTGATGACATAGCTTTTCTGATCGGGATAGATCCATTTTCCCGGGGACAGCTCGGTTGTGATCTGGTTCCAGGTGTTGTACCCCATAATGATGGTATCCACGTCCCTGATGAATGCCGGGTAGGGGCCGGGATCCTCCGCTGTGTCCTCCTGGCCGTTCAGCCAGCCTACGCCGCCGGCGGGATCCGCGATATATCCGTCCAGGCTCATGGCGATGAATAAAACGATTGTTCTCATGTTTTTACCTTTCAGAGTTCTGTGAGCAATACAGAAAGTATAGCATAATAGCTGGCGTTTTTCTATATTTTATCTCAGATTCGTGTTTATCCGCAGGCGGCGTTCACGGATGTTTGCTGGCTGCTGTGAACGTACATGAACCAATGTCAGTTAGTTAAGGTTAGGCGAAAGGGAAAGATTCCGGTAAGTAGAAATGAAACAGTCGGAAACAAGGCGTTTCGGATGAATCGTTTCGGATTTATTTGACAGGAATGGTTTTAGAGATGTTTTATCGGTTCCTTGCTTCAGAACAACAGAAAGCTTACATTGAAATGCAGGAAAGGCGGATCGCCGAGAAAGATGCTGCCATCGCTGACCTTAAGAAGCTGGTGGATGAACTCCAGTCCCTGAAAGCGAACCTTCTGGAAACCCTGGCAGAGTTCCGGAGGCAGTTTTTTGGCGTGGCCAGCGAAAAAACAGGGGAGCCAAAGCCCCCTGCAGGGCCAGGGGAGGACTCCGCTAAAACGATGGTAAAAGCCCACAGCAGGGTATCCCGGAAACCAAAAGCCGCCCGCGCAGAGCAGTATGCAGCCCTTCCGGTACGGGAAATACGGATCCCGCTCACCCGGGAAGAACGCAGATGCCCCTACTGCAATGGCGAAATGGAAAACGTCAGTTACGTTAAGGTGCGGGAAGAACTGAGGATCACTCCGGCCAAAGTGGAGCGTATCCGATATCTGCAGGAGACGGCCGTCTGCCCGGAATGCAGAAAAGACGGTGATGGGACCTTTGCAAAAGCATCCGCCCCAATGGCGCTGATGCCGCACAGCCCGGCCTCGGCCTCAGCCGTGGCATATGTGATGTTCCAAAGGGTATTCCTTGGGCTGCCGTATTACCGGCAGGAATCCCTGGTGGCCCAGCTTGGCCTGACGCTTCCCAGGGAGACCATGGCAAACTGGTGTATCTACTGCGCAGAGCATTACCTCCTGCCGCTGTATGAAAAGCTGCACAGCCTTCTGCTGAAGAGGGATGTCCTGCATGCAGATGAGACTACATGCCAGGTCCTGCATGAAAAGGGCCGGACAGCAGAATCCACCTCTTATATGTGGATCTTTCTGACCGGAAGCGATGGGCTTGCACCGATCGTCCTGTACGATTACCAGCCCAGCCGCAAAGGCACCTGTGCCCGGGATTTCCTGGAAGGATTCCATGGCCTTCTCCAGTGCGATGGCTATCAGGGCTACAACAAGGTCGAAGATGTGGTCCTCGTATGCTGCCCGGCCCACTGCCGGAGGAAATTTTTTGAGGCGGTGCCCGCACAGCGCCGGAAAAACATAAAGCTTTTGGATATCCTTTCAGAAGAAGCCATACCAGAACCCAGACTTCCAAAGGAAGGGGAAGTTCCCACATGGATCCCGGCGGAAGTGGGCCTTTCCTACTGCAACCGGCTGTTCTATCTCGAACGCGGTTTTAGAGATCTGCCCGCACAGGAGAGGGCGTTAAAACGCAGGGAACTGGAAGTTCCAATATGGGAAGGCTTCTTCCAGTGGGGCGAGACGGTAAATGCGGCGGGAGGTAGTAAACTGGCAAAAGCGGTGAAGTATGCCCTGAACCACCGGGATACCTTAAACAACTATCTTTTGGATGGGAGATGTGAAATATCAAACAACGCTGCGGAACGGAGGGCCAAGAGTTATGCCATAGGCCGCAAAGCGTTTCTTTTCCATGCCTCCGAAGCCGGTGCACGGGCCAGTGCAGTGATGTATAGTATTGTTGAGACAGCCAAAGCGAACGGTCTGAACGTGTTCCAGTATCTGTACATGGTGCTGTTGTATATGCCGGACTATCAAAATGAGTCCGCAGGCATGGAACAGCTGCTTCCATGGAGTGATTTTATAAAAAAACATTGTTCAGGTCTGATCGATATAGAAAGCATAACAGCAGAAGCACATGAGCCATTGCCTGTTTAAAAGCGCAGCAGCACCAAGGGGATCGTCTGCAATACGGCAGGTTATTCATCGCTTACAATTGTTTAATTGGTTTTCCCCATCCCGTGAAAAGTAACCGGACACTTGTCTAAATATAAAAAATGATATCAACTGATTGTGTATTTCCACAAACTATACTATACTTAAATTCTGATATATTCAGGAAACAGGAGCAGCGATTCTGCGTGCGCGGAGTATACGTGAACAGATGGAATTATGTGACAGTTCAGGTATTAAGCTAAGAAGTGATATAAGCCTGAAAATAGTTTTCTGTTAATTTTATTGTAGTACGGAGGGCAGAAGGCCATGATTGAAAAGAAGAAGCTTCCGATAGGAGAAGAATTTTTTCGTAATATCAGGACAAAAGGGTTCTACTATGTAGATAAGACGGAATTTATCAGTGAACTTCTGAGAACCAGGGGCAGCGTGAATCTGTTTACACGCCCCAGGCGTTTTGGAAAGAGCTTAAATCTGGACATGCTCAAAACATTCTTTGAAATTGGCACAGACGCTGCACTGTTTGAAAATTTAAAAATTTCAGAAGAAAAGGAACTGTGTGAACAATATATGGGAAGGTATCCGGTTGTATCCATCAGCCTGAAGGATGTCGGAGGGGAAGATTTCCAGACGGCATATGAGACGTTGTCCACGGTGGTCAGCGAAGAGGCGGCCAGGCTGGGTTTTCTTATGGAAAGCAGCCGGTTAATGCAGTATGATAAAGCAAGATTTGAGCGGCTGGCGGAAAACCGGCTGGAGAAACCATCGGATCTTTACAACAGCCTGAAGCTGCTGACAAGACTTTTGCGTAAACACTATGGCGTCTCTGCGATTGTGCTGATTGATGAGTACGATGTGCCTTTGGATAAGGCATATCAAAACGGTTATTATCCGCAGATGGTCAGCCTGATCCGCTCGATATTCAGCCAGGCGCTTAAGACAAATGAGAATCTTGAATTTGCGGTAATTACAGGCTGTCTCCAGATTGCGAGAGAAAGTATTTTTACAGGGCTGAATAATTTCAAGATTCGGACTGTCTCAGATGTCCGGTTTGCAAAATACTTTGGATTTACAGACCTGGAAGTAAAAGCTCTGCTTGATTATTACAATCTGGGAGAGAAGTTCGGGCTTTTTAAGGAGTGGTATGATGGATACCGGTTTGGAAATACACATGTATACTGCCCATGGGACGTGTTAAATCAATGTGATAAATTTTGCGAATCAAAGAATGCCCGGATGGAGTCCCACTGGGAAAACAGCAGCAGCAACCATATTGTAAAAGATATCCTGGAACACTCGAATGAGACGACAAGAGCGGAGATTGAAGCGTTAATTTCCGGCGAGTGTGTGGAAAAGCCATTGATTTCGGGACTGACATATCAGGATTTTGACAGCAGGGAGCCGCAGAAAAGGCAGACGTATCTGTGGAGCATTCTTTTTGCAACCGGGTATCTTACAGACGCCGGAGAGCCGGCCGGAAAGGTTCATAAACTGGTTATCCCAAACCGGGAAATCCTTGAAATATATGAAGACAGAATTCACGCATGGTTTGAAACAAGAGCGGTAAGTAATACAGAGAGATGGAAAGAATTCTGTAAAGCGGTAAAAAGAGGGGATGGGGAGAAAGTCGGGTTATTGTTTGACAGCTTTATGAATGATTCCATCAGTATCCGGGATACGTATGTCAGGAAAGAGATGAAAGAGAACTTTTATCATGGAATGCTGCTGGGGCTTATGAGAGCAGAAGAGAGCTGGATTGTAAAATCAAATGCGGAATCAGGTATTGGATATACGGATATTTTGATAATGATTCCGTCAGAAAGGGTTGGATGCATAATGGAAGTGAAGTATGCGGAAAACGGCGCATTTGAGACGGCATGCAATCAGGCAATGAAACAGATAGAGGATGGAGGATATATGGCGGTTTTAAAACAGGAGGATATGAGGACCATTCATAAATTTGGAATTGCCTGTTATAAAAAAAGCTGTAGGGTGACGGCGCAGACCATGTAAACGGACAGAGATATTCAATATTTTGAGAAAATGTACCTACATTTATTCCCTGCATGAAAATTTCCATTTCCGTTTTGATATGTTTCAGCTCAGCACGGCAGTACAGCTTTGCAGGCAGGCTAATTCCAAAGGCATCCAGAATCAGCTTTAGGTCAGGGCCATCCGCATCCATGAACCACTACAAGTCTCCGGGAAGAAGGTCTGCCTTCCATTTGTTCAGTGCGGCCTGTCAGCCACCTTGTCGAAGTCCACAAATGCCCGGATTTTTGAAGAGTTCAGGATTTCACAGGTTTCCTCATTAACACATTCTTTCTTGAAGATTTTGCGTTGTTTTCGGACAGCGGTTAGAAAAAAGGACATAACAATTAAGCCTGCAAAAAAGAGTTTTTTACAGACAGAAACCAACGTATTTTATTTCGTTTATAAATTAAGCGGCATACAGGCGTGCGGCCTTATATCTGGCGTCAGGATGTATGCATATGCCGATGAGCATACTCCAAAAAGAAAAATGATCCCTGCCGCGTATTTTCAAATTCTGCAGGCAGTAATCATTCAACCCCCGGTCGTTGATGCGCTCACATGCAGTACGCTCGCTGTATATCTGCCTATACGCTTCGGAATCCCTTGGGATGCGGGGATGGAAACGCAGGTCCGCATGGTTTTTCACGTATACCGTGCGCCCGTAAGAGCCTGGGGAACATGCCGCTTCATTTGTGCAGGAACGGATACGCCCGCATCTGAGGGGGCAGCGGTATTTGTGTGCATCCTTTATGGGATCATTCCCCCATGGGCACATTTCATGCCCGGCAGGGTATATGGGATGGCCGGATTTATCGAAGGTGATGCCGGCCGGCATGGAAAAGATCTTCTGGAGTGCAGCTTCCGGATTGTCAGCGGCAGGCTTACCGTCCAGGATATCATTTACGATGTCCCTGGCGGTAACCGTGCAGGGGTCTTCCGGCTCCGCCAGTTTTCCATCGGCGCCAATCAGCTTTTTGGGGTTTTTGCCGTTTTTGCCTGCGGGAAGAAGAGCCGTGCGGGAATAGCGGTTCCTCGATCCTATCCAGAAGCGGTTCATAAAGTCATAATAAGAGCCGAGGGGCGGCAGCTCTTCCAGAGAGGCGCAGCCAATAAGGACAGCCAGGGAAATGGATTTGGGAAGGACTTTCCGCACCCATAAAGTAAGGCTTGTGCGTGCTTTGGTTTTATTAAAAAGCAGGACGAAAAGTATCAGGGAGCGCAGGATCTGCGCCTGGCGCGCTGCCTGGCGTCCCCCTTTGGAATAAAAACCGGGGATGTATTCCAGAAGCGGGTCAAGGTTGAGGTTTAAGAGTTTCTGCCGTTCTTCATCATATTCGTTAAAGGAATATTTTGGGTTGTTGCGGGAAAGCCTGCGGCCAACCGTAGTGACGCTGGTTCTGTACTCGCCATGGCTCTGCCATGATCCGGGTTTGAACATAAATGTGACCTCCTTTGTTTTATCAGTGAAATTGGATAGTTACGTATAAAACAAAGGGCCGTTTTCGCTGGCATTATCAGCGAAAACGGCCGCACATTTCGGGGTATTTGTCAACCTGTTTTTTTGAAAAAAAGAATTATTTTTAGAGAACAGGAAGTTATTTAAAAGCGGAAATGTTACAAAATGAAGGTAAAAAATAGAGGTGAAAATGAGATTTCGGAAACTTCTGACGCCTTATAAAACAAGGGATTCGAGTTTCCGAGAGCACACAATACTTATCAGGGGTGATTTTTCAAACACGTTCTAATGTAAACTGTATTCACCCCTTCTTCCATCCATCGTACCAAAACTGCACAGCCAGGGCCAGAATCGGCGCGGCAATTGTTGCAATGACGCTGCAGGCATTGCTGGAGACATTAAACTTCCATAAAAGAAAGATTACGATGGCAGCGACAATGAGAACACCAAGAAGAGGGCCCCAGAATTTAAGAAGGCGTATTCGGTCGCTCTCTTGCTGGCGGAGGCGGACCAGGGGGGAAGCCTCTCCGGCAAATTGTTCGATTTTTTTGTTCTGCCAGATGATACGCCGGATATGGTTAATTGTTTTTAATTCATAATCAATAATGTTAATATATTTTTCAATAACAGGGTCAACCGTGTAAAGATCCTCTTTTTTGAGTTCATCAATCAGGCGGATAGATTCATGGGTCTTACTGTAAATCTGGAACAGGGTACAGTTTTGAAGCAGCTCTTTTTCGCTCTCATTTCTGAGGCAATGATATACTCCGTGGCTGCCCATCATATATCGGTCTTCCTGCAGGATTCTGCGTTCTTTGGTCAATCGTTCTTTTAATTCGATAAGCTGGCAAGCTTTTTGAGTGTATTTGTCAGCCGACTGCCCGGAATTTAGAAATTCGTCATACCCGTTAAGCGAGTCGGCAAATTCTCCGATCACAAAGGACTCAAGCTGCAGATGTTTGTTTTGATATTCTTTATTGGGGAGCGGCTTGGCAAAGTGTTCCAAAAGTAAATCGCAGCGGCCTTGATTGTTATTGTGAATGTGATCGCCAGTTACTGCGGTGTCCAGCTTATGTAGCAGCATGGTCATAATATTTCCGCTGTTCGTGTCTAAATCAAAACGGATCGCCTTTGCCGTAGGATTATTTATTGAAATAATCATTTGTCCTTTCCATGCGGGATCCAAGGTAGTGCTAATGTGTCCCAATCCCTGGCAGACTCTGGAAACTTTGGCGTGAAAGGTTCCGGCCATAGAACGGTCAACTTCAACATACTCTTTTGAAAAAAACAGAACCGTGTCATTTCCGGGAATTATGACATATCGGTTTACTCCTTCATTTGTGGTCTGCTGATGGACCGTCAGCAGAATCCCCCGATTAATGGAAAAAGCAAAATAGGTAGTAGACAGATTATATCCAATACCTGTCAGGTTTTCTTCCTCAAAGGGATAAATTTTTAAACTTCCGTCTGCAATCGCATTGATTAAATCATCTCGGGATAGCACGGGATACCTCCTTTATTGTCTTTCCTGCTGCTCCTGGCATGGATAATGAGACTCTTTAGATAAAGAAAAGCCGGCGTATTCTTGGAAATCGGTATGCATTTTCTCTGAGCCGTTGGCCGATGAAACTTTTCTGTTTTCGTTTCGCAGAGCATTTTTGTGGAACTCTGAGGCAGAGAAATGAATGGCGTCCAGTTCATCTTTGTACGGAATTAACGGTGTATAAAAACGAACATAAGCGCTTCCGACAGCCCCCACAAAAAACTCATATTGCGCCTGTGTATTTGGGTCGCCTACTTCTATCACATGAGAGTGTGAGATGCCAGGATATTGTTCAATATAGTAGATTTTACTGATATTGGCTTCTTTGGCTTTTTTCGCACATAATTCGCAGGGGCTTGAGGTGGTAAACAAATATCCGCCCTTTGCACGCTCATTTCCGCATGCGGCCAAAGCCCGTTCCTCTCCATGTAAAGCTCTGGTATAAATCTGATCCCGCTGTTTGATGATATCCTGATAAATATCTTTAAAACAAAAGGCCATAGGTAATCCGTTCAGATTTTCTTTGGCATTTATCAGAGCAGAATTGATTTTATCTAAATATGCCCGGAAGGTTGGATCATCGAGTTCATATTTGCTGTAGGCTTCACTATCATGTTTTCTGAGTAAATCAAAAAGATTTCTGCGCAGGCAGGATTCTACGCCGCAGGGGGCATCGTTCCATCCCAGAGACAATATGTTATATTCACTGTCTGTCACGACTGCGCCTACCTGACGTGACAGACATCCGGAATTCAGTTTGGCAGTCATCGCAATCTGCATACATCGTTCAAGTTTAGTAGGGGTAAGCAGACCGGGATGGAGGATCAGAGTGACGATTCTGCCGAGTGAACGGATCAGGGGATAGTCACATTTGTAATCAGCCTCTTCGCGGTTGCGTGTGACAAAAATATCAGCATTCTCAATGCAGGTCATGACATCCTGAAGGATAAAGGAAGCGGTTTTGGATTCATAGGCAATCCTTCTCAGGGGCTTTTCAGGCGCAAAGATTTCCTTTATAAATTGGAATTCAGCGGTGCCTACCCCTAAATCTTCACATAATGTTTTACTGCGGTTAATAAAATCAGTTTCGCTTTCCTGTGTTTTTTTTCTGCTTTTTATATAATCATCAGCCAGATTAAACAGCTTTTTTCCGCTTGAGAGGTTTTCCTTTAAATCTGCGAGCTTAAATTGGACGATATCTCCGAACTTTGCCTGCCGCTTCTGATCATCGCAGGAAACCGCCATCAAATAGAAGGCTGAATAGCGCTTTTTAAAGTAATATGTCTCAAATATATTTTTAAAATTATTTATGATCACAAAGGTAACAGGATTCGTGAGCGGAGGTTTTGTATCAGAGGATGCTTCCAGCAAGGGATAATGCCGCAGTATTTTTACGAATTGATTGATTCTCTCAGAAAGAGCAAATAATTTTTCAGCGTTTATGGTATTTTCTTTCTCCTGACTGGTAATAATGCTGCCGCTTGCCCGGATGCGGTTGCCGAAATATTGAAAGGCAGTGGTAAACGGGCCATCCCCTAAATCTTTTTTGATGAGATCTTTTAATGCAGGAAGAACTCCATAGCAAAAGATAAAGGAGTCCATTGTGAATTCTTTTCTGTCCAGACAGGCCCGGATGCTCCTCCACGTACTCCAGATAATCTCGCTGCTGACTGCTTTTTTCACAAATTCCTGGCTTTTTTTCTCTAATATCTTAAAATGTGATGATGTCAGGGCGCTGTCCTGATTATAGCAAAGAATTTGGTCAGCCTTTACGATTTTTTCCAATATTTTTGACTGAAATTTTGCTGGATTTTTGATAGAGTCCGACAAAATTTTTTCTATACTTTTTCGTACAAGATTGCCATTCGGATTGTTTTCCAATACATTCAGTTCAGAATCCATCAAAAAGGTGAGGATAGCACTGGTGACTCTGAGTTCAACAAAAGGCTGCCAATGATGATGTAAATAGCGATAAATAACTTTATGTTCACGAATTTCGCTCATAGAAAATCCGGTTGTATTGGCAGGCTGGGTGACATTATCGGAAAAATCGGGACTTGTCAACAGTCTGCATACGTCAGATGTTCCGGAACAAATTTTTCCGGTTAATCCTATGATGCAAAATTTTCGATTTTGTTCGGAAAGCTTGTTTACAAATTTAGATGATTGCTTAGAATCCATGTTTTATATCCCCCATGCTTAATCATGATTTCTGATATTATTTATTTTACTCAAACTTCCCACATTAAAAATGGGATTTGCTCCTTGAAAAATCAATACTTTAGCTCACAAAATAGCGCTCA
>NZ_CALPCY010000046.1:0-37580 GCF_943193115.1 Otoolea muris | reverse complement strand
TTTCCGTCACTTTTACCTCTTTGCAGGAAAATCCTACGCAAAGTTTATATGCGACAACGTGTCGCTGCACTGTCAAAGGGGGCTAAACGTGCGCCGCAGCTAATTAAGATGCTTTTCGCTGTCTTGCCCGCCGCCAGTTTGTATTTTTTATACTGCTTTACTGCAAAATGCTCCGGCTCTCTTTCCTCCAGCTCATCGAACATCAAATCAACGGGATTTTTAAATTCCTCGTCATCCTCCCTTGCTTCGCTGGCATTTATCATGTCAAGCAACGTAGTGAAATTCTGTTCTTCCTCCACGCACTCATACCAGATGTACCCGATCAGTGCAGTATAATAGAGCTTTTCGGCTTTCACCCAAAAATCCTCGCCGGATTGCTGCCCCTCCCCTTTGGTGTTTAAGATGATTGTGTTTACGAGTTTCAAAATGTCCTTCTCGCTCCGGATATAAACGAGAGGGTTGTAGTGCATGGACTTTTTAAAGTTAATGGTATTCAGCACTTTCACCCGGTAACTGTTCTTTAAGAGCATTTTTCCGCACTCTACTAACACTGTCCCCTTCGGATCGGTGACAACATATGATGAGTGCATCTGCATCAGGTTGGGTTTTACAAAAAACCTCGTCTTGCCAGAACCAGAACCGCCGATGACAAGGATATTTTTATTCCTCGCATACTTCGGCTGTTTCGGTCTGCCGGACATCATCAGCCTTTCCGTTTCTGTGAGTAACACGTTGTTCTCAAATACCGGATCGACATAAGGCTCAATATCCTTTGCGTTTCCCCACCTCGCAGAGCCGTACTCCATGCCATGCCGGAACTTCTTGGCATTCTTGGCTTTGAAATACACCACAAGGCGGAGCGCAATGCCGCACCCTATCCCTATCAGCAAATCTTTTGGGTGGAAACTTGGTAACGGGTTGGAAAATAAGCCCTCCATTCCCGCCATGACCGCCATCGCCTTTGCGGAAGCGTCCTGCCCCGGTGATACCCGCCACAGCCACGCTATTTTGTCGCAGAAGTACCCGGCAAGCACATAGGGGAGATTCATAAGGAGAAGTTTCTTTTTGTCAATATTCCCTGTCTTTGCCTTGAGCTTTTCAGGGATTGACTTTAGGTCTTTGGCTATGCTCTCTACGATTTTACTCATAATGACTGCCCCCTGTCCTTCTGGTGTTCCCTTGCCCTCTCCCGGTTTTTGTCCTTGCCTAGCTGCTCCCGGAACTCTGCCAGTTTCTCCTTTACGGAGATTCGGTTATGCTTTTTCTCATTAACTTTTACAAACTCCTTAAATGCCTGCGTTATCACGTCGGCATCTTTGCCCTTGAATAATACGATGTGCTTCGGCGGCTTCTCCGTCTTGTCCTTCTTCACAGCGAACTGCACGTTGTACTTCTTTGCCACTCTCTCAAAGGACTTGATGTTATTATCCGTCACCTCAATGCTCGAAGCGCCCATACCCTGACCGACCAGCTCTTTCACTGATATTTTCCCATGCGGCATCTGCTTTCCCTGTTTCCGGTGTTCCAGATACATCTTCATAGCCTTTTTCAGCACGTCGGCAGTCAGCCGGGAAGATCTAAACACAAGGGCAATGGTTTTCTGTGTCACTTCCTCCTGCATGGTTTTTCCTCCTTCTTTTTTTATTGCTGTACGCCCGTCAGGGTGGGACGTACAGCCTGTGGATCAGATATTTCATAAGCTCTCCTTCCCACTTCTGGACAAAAAGTCCAAAAGCTGTATTTATCCTATAAGCACCCGGAACGGATACAGGATTCGTATTCCTCCAGTCCTGCGCCTGCATCCTCCCCGTATGACAGCTTTATGTCACAGAAGTCATGCAGTGTGCCGGATAACAGAAAATCCTTATAAAACCTTGCGAAATCGCCGCAAAACTTTTCTATGATGCGTGTAAAATCATCACTCTCACGATATTCATAATAAATCTGTTTCCCGCCAGTGCTGCCAAGCATATCCGTAAGCTGGTAACTAAGCTCCCCAGTCTGCTTGACGGAAATCTGCATCAAATTGTAGTCATTCCTCAGCTTGAAATAGGAACTGTGGAATTTTGACGATACTGTGATATTGGGATTCTCCCCCAACTCCGCACAGACCGCCGCCAGCCTTTTCAATAGCTCCGCTGTTGCTTTTTTCTGGAACTCTCTTTTTTTCATTACATCCTCCATTCTGCTTCTGGACAAAAAGTCCAAAAGTTTTCCCAACGCAAAAAGGGCAGCTACAAACCGCTGTTTACGGTCTATAACTGCCCTCACGCTGTTTCTGATATTTAATTATCTGTACCGTATCACCGGACACTGCTTTGTCTTTTTCCCTGCTTTCCTCCGTTCCAGAGCGAAAACCATATCCCCGGTACGCTCAAAATATCCTATATCCTTTTTCCAGCTCATGCCGCATTTACAATGCTGCAAGCCGATAAACTGCTGTTTCATCTTCCTTCCGCAGTTCGGGCATACTTTTTTGCTCCTGCCCTTCTGCTTTGCTTTTGGCTTGTCGGCATCCTGCTTCTTTTCCTTCTTTTCGGGAAGCCCATTCTCCGCTATCCTTGTTTCATAACGTGGCAATCGGTAAAGATACAGGCTGTATATTTCATCAAAGGAAGCCTTTTCCGCTATCCCCTTTACCCTCTGGTAAATCTGCCCCGCAATTTTTTCACAGTCCTCTCCTTCCGGCATCCTGCCATGCTCCCTGTAATAATCACAGGTCTTTTGGAACATACCGTCTGCTATTCCTGCTTTCTGTTTCTGCTTTAAGTCCTTATATGTCCTGTCCGCCCTCCGCTTCCTGTTTCCCAAACGCACCACTCCTTTATCCTGATATAGTCTATTTTAGCAGAAAACGCACCGGAATTGTAAAAAATATCTGCCGCCTTAACCGAAAGCGTCTTTGCACAGGGCAATGAAATATCTCTTTTTCTCCAATATTTCCTCCTGCCTGTCTTTGGAAAGCGTCTGGAATATCTCGTCATAGTCAAGCTCCGCAAGCGGCGTACCAAGCACTGGCGTTAAGACCTCATGTTCATACCATATCCGCCAGAGTTCCTCAAACAGTTCCCCGCTGTCCGTAAATGCCATTGCCGAATCAAATCCCTCTCCCTCGCTGAACCATTGCAGACGGACAAAGCCGAACCTCCCGGCATCCGCCACCATTACATCGGTCAGCTCATACAGCTCCGCAAACGCATCCGCCACCTTCCGGCATTTTGCCCGCTGTTCTTCCGTAATATATTTTTCCGCCATAGCGCACCTCCTAACTTACTTCTGGACAAAAAGTCCAAAAGCTATCTATCCTCTTTTAAACAGTAGATTGTGCAGAGGTCAGCGCATAACACGCCTTCCCCGCATTTTATTGTGTCAAATAAAAGGCATTGGAACAATACGTCACGCACATCTTCCAGACTGGCGATGCCCTGTTCCTTCTCCGAAAAGCCTGCTCCAGGAATATCCATATCCGCCGATGCCGCCCGCCTTGCTAAGATGCAGTGCGTATAAAGTCCGAGGATATGTTTATCCGACATGGGAAAAGCGAAGGTTTCCTGCCCGTCATAGGTCACCCGGTACTTTTCCAGTTCCCCTTCCGGCAGTCCAAAGCAGCACCGCACCGTTTCCAGATAAGTATGCCCGTCAAAATCCGGCTTTATTTTCTTCCCATACCTGCGGATTGCGGAAAATATGCTGTTCCGGTCAAGAAAAGAACGGGTACGCTGAAAAGCCGGCTTCCTGCCCTTAATGTCCATGTAAACATTATTCCCTGTCCCCTTCCCGGCAAACCTGCCATAATCGCCTGTCCGCAGCAGATAGGACAATACCTCCAGCAGCTTTTCCTTTGACGCAATCTCCTGATAGGGGGAATCGCCAAACTCTATTTTTACAAACCTCAATGGGCAGCTCCCCTTTGCGATTTCCCGTTCCATTGCCCGGTCAATATCCCGCATGGACTCCATTTATCCATCTCCTTCCGCTTTGCGCTCAAACATCCCTTTTTCTTCCCATCCGCCGCCATACATATCATGCTGAACCAACTGCTGGTAATAATGGTTCATGGTGTTCGGGGCATTGTAGAGGGCAGTCACCATGTACGCCCTGATGTTGGTTATCCTTGTTGTGGTTTCCTTCATGCACCCGATGACGTACTCCAAATGGGAGCTGTTCAGCTTCAGGAACTTTGATTTTACTAGCTCATACGGGTAATCTTCCCCATTGACTTTTACCGTCCTGCGCTTCACGCACACAATCTCGCAGATCACCTCATACAGTTCCTCATACAGACCTTTTTCGCTCCAATCGCCATATTTCATGTGATGCTCATACTCGATATTCTCCTTAATGATTTCCATGTAGGCGCTGGCATCATCCATCACATCAATCATACCATTATCCGGCTTGCCCGGTTCCTGTTTTTCTGTTTCCATATCAGATTGATTGATAGGATTGGTATAACTCAGATCGGTATAATTAGTATTGTTATAATTAGGGTTCGATTCCCGAACTTCCGCAAGTTCGGTTTCCGAATTTCTTGAAGTTTGGTTTCCGAACTCCTGCAAGTTCGGTTTCCGAATCTCTTGAAGTTCGATTTCCGAACTTCTTGAAGTTTGATTATCGAACCTCTTGAAGTTCGGTTTCCGAACTTCTGCGGAACTGTCAGCATTATCCGGCTTTCCCGGCTCTCCGCCCGGTTCTTTCCCGGTATCCAGTGTCGCAAAATTCTTCACATAGATAATGTCCGGCTTGCCCAGTCCCTGTCTTTTCTTCTCAATCAGACCGATGCCCTTTTTGCTGTCAAGCTCCGCTATTACTTTAGCGCATTTTTCCCTTGCGCATCCCAAATCCTCCATTATGTTATCCAGCGTGTAATGGATATACACCCTGTTTTCTTCGTCAAGCCAGCCATTCTTGATTGACAATGCCAGCCTGTCAAGCATCAGACCATAAAGGAGCTTCGCATCGCTGGACAACTCTTTAAACCTTGCGTCTTTTATCAGCAGCCTCGGCACTCTGTAAAAAGAGAACTGTTCCGCTTCGATGCCATAATAATAGTCGAATTTTATTGCGCCATCCACGCCGATGCACCTCCCCTCTATTGTCTTTTCGTGCCATTTCTGGCACTCCATTCATCCAGAAGCTGAATGATGATGCCCTCTATTTCCTCACTGCTGCAATCCTCCGCAAAATACTCGCTGATCTTGTCTGCTTTCAGCGTCACTTTCCGTTCCTTCGGCTTTTCCTCCGTCAGTATCATACGCACCATTGCAAAGGTAAGCTCCCCGGTTTTTCCATATTCTTTGAGCTGCGCCGACTGCACCATGCTGACGTTACAGCCTTTTTCCTCTATGACTGCCTGTACCCACCCTTGCGCTTCTTCCGCAAGAAAGGAAATGTCAACGCCCTGTGAGAAGCCGAGCTTCTTACCGTCCACCATAGCAAGGAGTTCATCAGACAGGCGGGAAAGCCAGATATACCGCTGAACCTTTTTAGCGTTCTCCCCGGCGGCTTCCCCGACCTCATCCAGTGTGTTTCTGCCTGACTTTTTCCCCTGATGCTTCATGGCTTCATACTTCATCTTATAGGCTCTCGCCTTTTCGCTTGGTAAAATATCTTCCCGCTGGATATTGGAATCCACCATGATAATCGTAGCTTCATCATCGGTGTAGTTGCGGACAACCACAGGCATCTCCGTTTTTCCGGCAAGCTCCGAGCCACGTTTGCGGCGGTGTCCGGCTATGATCTCATAGCCGCCGCCCTCCCTCGGTCTTGCAATCCCCGGCACAAGCACCCCGTACTGGCGGATACTCTCGGTTGTTTCCTCCATCTTCTCATCGTCCTCCACCCGGAACGGGTGGTCTTTGAACGTGTAAAGCTCTGCCAGCGGCGCATTGATAATCTGCTCCACCCCGTTTTCCTGTGCGGCACTCCCGCCGAACAAGTCATCAAAACTTTCCAGAGCAACCTTCGATGCGCTTCTTGATTTTATATTACTGCCCATCTGCAAGCACCTCCTTTGTCAGAGAATCGTAAGCTGACGCCACTTTCCCCTTTGGATCATGCTTGTAGATGCTGACGCCCTCCGCTGAAATCTCTGCCGCCCGGACGGAAATGGGAATGACATTGGCAAATATCCTTACCCGGCTTCCATAGGCTTCCTTCAGCATGGAGCTGATGTCCTTTGCGTAGTTCGTCCGGCTGTCCACCATTGTAAGCAGAATCCCCTCAATCTCCAGTTTCGGGTTAATCTGCCGCTTTACCTTTCCCACCGTCTTAATAAGCTGCTGCAAGCCTTTGACGGGCAGGTATGCCGCCTGTACGGGTATCAGGATACTGTCGGCGCAGGCAAAGGCGTTTATGGTAATCATGCCGAGGGAAGGCATACAGTCAATCAGGATATAATCGTAACTCTCCCTGACAATCTCTATGTACGACCGCAGCACCGTTTCCCGGCTCATAACATTCACAAGGGAAACCTCCAGACCGGAAAGCTCAATGTTCCCCGGCATAAGGTCTATCCCTTCCTCATGGTGGAGAATGCCTTCTCCCGGTTCTACTTCCTCGTCATTGATTAAATCCCCCATAATGGTTGCAAGCGTGACTTCCAGACTGTCCGGCTCTGTAAAGCCTAAACTTGCGGTAAGACTTCCCTGTGCGTCCGCATCAATCAGAAGCACTTTCTTTCCCTGTTTTGCCAATCCAATTCCTAAATTGCTTGTGGTGGTGGTCTTGCCGACTCCGCCTTTCTGGTTTGCGATTGCGATTATTTTACACATGATGATTCTCCTTTTCTTCTACTGGTTTTCTTTTACGTTGCTTTTCCTGACTTCCACATAAGTCCGGTAATATTTCTTTGTCCCTTTGTTTGGGAACATATCGGAAAACTCCGTCACTTCAATTTTCGGGTTCCTCTGTAAAATCTTCCCGAACCACTTAATATCGTTCTTTGTTCCCATAAGCCTAACCTTTAACATCAGTCCCGTCCTCCGAACATGGCATACAGATCGTGGTTATATGTTGCGTATTCCGGATACCGAATCTGTATTGCCTGCCAAAAATAGGGCGCATAGGCACAGCAGAACAGTTCTTCCACTGTGTACCGTCTGCACTCGTCCACCTGTTCCTCCGCATCATCATAGTCAAGGACGCTCGGCGTACCGTTGCAGTAAAGGTTAAACGCCATCCTGACCACTCTCACGCTCCCGCTGGTCTGCCAGCCTTCATGCAGGCACTCCGTTTTCACGCAGCCTGTCTTAAAATCATAAATACTTTTGATATTTCTTCTTGTGTCATCGCTGATACCAAGACAATATACAAGCGCTTTGTGGTACACGTCCTGACACCTGACCTCTTTCAATTTCTCGTAGTAGAATTTTTCATGTGCATCGCTGATAAAAATAATCGCTTTCTCTGCTCCTAACGCTGTACTACTCATGTTCATTTCCTCCATTTCTTATTTTGTTTTTGACCATAACAAAAGGACACTTCCCTAAAATTTTCTTTTAGAAAAATGTCCTTATCGTACAAAATATTGAATTGGATTTATGAGTACAACTATTCATTAACGCTCATTATTCTTTGTTATGCGTTGTAAAATTGTTGTAAATTTGTTGTAGTTTACAAGTTCAAGTACCGCAAACCCTTGATTTTACTGGTTTTCTTTGCCAAGCGTTTTCATCGTCGGGAATACCAAAGAAGATAAAGTATTATTACTCATTATCAAGTATTCTCCCGTATTTGCCGCATTTCCAAAACGTATTATAAAGTATTATTCCGTACCATGCAAGCAAAATTCGTAGTAACTTTGTAGTATCTCAGCTATTTTGTAGTTACGATTCACACATTCAATTCCAGGACTCTCTCCTAAAATATATCAAGATTGTGTGATAAATTTTCGATTGCTTCCTTTTTCTTTGCGTCTGTGACCTCCGCATATATATCCATTGTTGTTTCGATATTAGCGTGTCCCATAACAGCCTGAATGACTTTTACATTTGTTTCTTTCTCGCAGAACCTCGTACAAAAGGTATGCCGTAAATGGTGGCAGGAAAAATGGGGAATGATAATGGGCTGTCTTCTCTCCTTTTTGGCATTTATCACTTCTTCTGCATTATAATTCTCCAAAATCCTTTTAATCGTCCTGTTTACAGTCTGTGGATTATGGATATTTCCAAAGCGGTTGCAAAATACAAATCCAGTCATACCGTCAATCACTGTACTGTTGAAGCCAGATTCTTTCTGTACCTCATACTCCGTTTTGAACGCTTCATAAACTGCGTCCATCATTGGAATCGTCCTGATACCTGCCTCCGTTTTGGGAAGCGATACCGCAAACTCTGACTTGCGTGTTTTCCCGCCCTCCCTTGCGTAGTATGTCACGCTATGGTTAATACTGATAAGGCGGCTCTCAAAGTCTAAATCATCCCACCTCAATCCGATCACTTCCCCAATCCTGCACCCGGTTCCTAACAAAACCGTGAATAACGGATGCCAATGGAAAAATACCGGATTGTTTGCGGTATAATCCATAAAAGCCCTTTGCTGCTCCAGTGTCAGAGCGTGTCTGATGCCCTTATTCTTTCCTGATTTCCTTTTTATGTCTGCCATAACACCGTCAGACGGATTCATGCGTATAATTCCGTCACGCACTGCCAACTGAAACGTAGGGTGTAGAACCGTATGGATTGTATCAACTGTGTTTGCCTGCAAGTCCTTTTCATTTAACAGGTGATAATAGAAATACATTACATCGGAATACTTTATCTCTCCGATCTTGCGCTGTCCAAAGCCTTCTCTGACAAAATGGTTATACATATATAAGTAGTTCGAGCGTGTTGTCCTGCGCAAGTCATATTTCGTTGACATATACCTGTCAAAAACATAATTTAAGGTTGCACTTCCGGCTACATAAACATCCAGTCCGTCAAGCTGGTTTTTTATCAAATCCGCTTCTTTTTCTCTTAGTGTCTGCAAATCCCTGGCATATACAAATCTGCGTTTCTTGAACGGATCAGTGTATGTATATACATAAGTGTTATCCGTTCTTTGCGATTCCCCCTTCCGTAATGCTCTGCCTTTGTTGTCTTTTCTTGCTTTCGCCATCTCTGCTCCTTTCTTCAAGGAGAAAGATTTTGCACCTCTGCATCCGGCGTCCGTAATAGTAGATCAACACCTGTATGCAATAGTTGAGTTATGGTCATTCCGTGACTGTCCGCATAATCTTTCAGCTTTTGCAGCTCCTTATCCGTTACCCTTACACTTAATGTATTCAGTTTCGGGGCATCAGACTTGGGCCTACCCATTTTAGCCATCTGTATGCACCTCCAATCACTTCTACCTACTATTATACTTTCCGTATACGAAAAGTCAAGTGTTTTTTGCTGCAAAATCTCTCAATCAAAAAAAATCATCACACATATAATCTGAATGTTTCCAGATATTCCTCAAAAATATCACAATTTACAAGTACCAATTTATCTACCTTGTAAATAGCCTTTGCGTCTTTTGCCATCTGCTCAAACTTGCTCTGGCACATACTATACATTTCTGCGCCTTCTTTATAGCGAACAAATCTTTTTCCGTTTTTCATTCGCTCCATCATATCACCTCTTTCTGTCTACAAATAAGCAGCATCTTATCTGCCCATGACAGCCACGAAACTCTTTCCCGGCTCTCATCAGCAGACAAAACTTCACTCCAAACTCTTTCAAAAAACACATACAGGTGACAGCTCATTACACTGTCCACATCGGTATCGCACCGTCACTCCAAACTGACCGGAAAACCCGGAAGTATCATTATCAAAGATATGCCTCATAGCCTCATGCAACTGCTGCACTTTTCGCCAGACATTCATCGCTCACTGCCTTAACTTCAATACCAGATTTCAGTATTCCCTCGTATGCACTTCCAGACAAAAATGGAAGCAGGCAGTTCTTGGCGTGTCCGCATAGCGGCTCCGCACATCCCACACGTCCCGTATGTATTTGCATATTCAATTATCAAGGTACACACGCCAACCTGCGTTGGCGGGCAGAAATCCCTCTGCCTGTTTTGGATAAAATCATCTTTGGACTTGCCAGCCCAAAAAGCACATAAGCACTCTCCGCCTGCTATGAACGGTTCTATAAAGATTATGTGCTTTAGCGGAATGGCAAGTTCATAATTCCAGTTTATCAGGGCCGTATTTATGTATGATCTGTAACAGGATTTTCTTTTGTGACCCCTGCGCCTGTCCGTATATTTCACGCAGAGTTTTTAGCTCGTCAGCAGAAAGGGTATTCACATATGGCTTGTAATCATCCCCTATAAAAATCCCACCATCCCCTCCCTGCTTTGTATAAATCGGGTATCCGGGAGATAAAGCCTGAATATCTTTTTGTATCGTGCGGGTAGTGACGCCAAATTCGTCCGCCAGTTCCCTTGCCGTTGTACGCCGCCGGATAATCAGAATGTTAATGATTTCCGTCCTGCGGTCTGCTGTATTCATGCTTCACCTCCCTTCTGCTAATTCTCCAATCACATTGTAAAAAACGAACCCGAACAATCCGTTCCTATTCAAAAAAATAATTTAAAAAGTTTTCCGGTTCTCTCCTGCCCCACTCTTTTGACAGCCTTTATACCTCCGTCTTTTGTTTTTCTCCTGCTATCTTTTGTTGACTTTCCTCCTGCCGCTTGTTAAAATCTTTAGTGGATAGAATCACAACTTCATCAACAGACACTCAAACTGCTATGAGCCGGATCAGGGCAACTCTGCCCTGTTTTGGTTGTGGCAGTTTTTTATTTGCCAGGGCAAACCCAAAAGCCAAATATCCGCAGGGCTTTTCAAAAGCAGGGGCGGAAACGCCCATATGTGTTGTAAGACGCTCGCCTAAGCTCGCACAACACGCAAATTCCCTACGGGTAATTTGCCACGAATAGCAAGCACTGCCTATGGACGTCCATAGGCTTCAATTTCCCCAAGTTCCTCCAAATGGGAACTTGAGAAAATTGGCTTGCAGAGGGCATATCCCCCTGACCCCCTTTGCGCTCCAAAATCCCGAAATTGCCTCTGCGGAATTTCTGGATTTTTACGCTTGAAAAACCCTCCTGCCGGATACGGCATATTACAAAAAACAAACCATTTTTATCGAAAGGAGCTTCTCAAATAATGGAGAACAGAGAACGCCAAAACCGCTTAACACTCCGTCTGAACGATGATGAACTTTACATACTGGAGCAGAAATGCAAAGCCTCCAACATGAAAGACAAATCCGCTTTCCTCCGGCATCTGATCCTGTACGGCTATGTCTATGACATTGACTATTCAGAGCTACGGGAATACAACTCTGCACTTGCAAAAATCGGAAACAATCTAAACCAGATCGCAAAGCGCATGAATGCCACGGGCAATGTATACAAATCCGATGTAAATGAAGTAAAGGAGCTGATGAAACAGGTATGGCATACACAAAAATCCATGCTATCACGGCAACCGTCAGTAAGGCAGTAGACTACATCTGCAACCCTGCCAAAACCGATGAGGGCATACTGATTTCTTCCTACGGCTGCAGCCCCGAAACTGCCGCCTATGATTTCAAATTTGCCCTGTCAAAAACCAGCCAGTCCGACCCAAACAAAGCCTATCATTTGATACAGTCCTTTCTTCCCGGTGAGGTTACTTATAAGGAAGCCCACCAGATAGGCGTGGAGCTTGCCGACAGACTTTTAGAGGGGAAATACTCGTATGTTGTCAGCACCCATATAGATAAAGGCCACGTCCATAACCATGTGATTTTCTGTGCCGCCGATAACATCAATCATCAGAAATATCATGACTGCAAAAAGACCTATTACAACATCCGTAGCCTGAGCGATGACCTTTGCCGGGAGCATGAACTTTCCATCATCACTCCGGGGGAAAAACGGGGCAAAACTTACAAGGAATGGCAGGCTGGCAAAAACGGCTCCGCATGGAAAGAACAGTTAAAGTCCGACATTGACGAAGCCATTAAAAACGCCGCCACCTACGAGGACTGCATTGAGCTGATCCGGGCAAAAGGTTATGAAATAAAAGGTGCGGACTTTGGGGAGAAAGCATATAAATTTATCTCATTCCGTCCTCTGGACAGAGAGCGTTTTGTCCGTGGGAGTGCAAAGTCTTTAGGAACGGAATACACCAAAGAACGCATCAGGGAACGCATTGAGGAAAAGGAGCTTGCTAAGGAAAAAAAGCGTATTCCGTTCCCTGCCCGGAAGAAGCCCGTTGTCAAAGATTATTCAAGGAAAAAACTTATTGACACCACCGAGGATAAGTTTGCTGAAAGCCCTGGCCTGAAACATTGGGCTGACATTCAAAACCTTAAAATTGCCGCCTCAAGTTACAGTCAGGCAGGCTCTATTTCCGAGCTTGAAAAGCAGATCGCCGCCAAGTCCACACTGGCAAAAACAGCCCGTGAGAGCCTTGTGGAAACCGAGCATCAGCTAAAGGATTTAGGGCAAGTTTTGAAATATGCCGAGCAGTACAAAGCCAACCGCATCTACCATATCCGCTACCAGAAGTCAAAGGATAAGGACAGATACCTGCGCCAGCACGAAACGGAGCTTCTGCTCCATGACGGCGCTGAAAATATGCTGAAACGCTTTGGCATTGACACAAAAAACCTTGATGTCGAAAAGCTTCGCAGCGACTACAATGCGCTCTATTCCAAAAAGCAGGCTTTACAGAAAACTTATAAAACTGCCGAAAAAGAAAGCGCTGACCTTAACCGGAAACTGGACAACCTCAACCAATATCTTGACCGTACCCCGGAGCAGGCGGCTGTTGACAAAAAAGTGCAAAAAAACCAAAATACCCTCTAAATTCGACATCAAAAAAGGGTGTATCCCAACGAGGTTTTGTCCTTCATTGCGATACACCCTTATGTGTGTGGCAGTCCCTGTATTTAGACCTTCTTCATATTTAATGTTATGTATTTTCTTATATCGCTCTTTCATGTACTCTGATTCACTTTCCAACTGTATTTTGCTGTAATTCACGCCCGCCGAAGTGTATTGTAAACTACTATCGAGGTGAATCACAATGAATGAAGCAAAACAAAATCTTGCTGCCGCAGTGCGTGATGCCCGGACTGGACTCGGACTCTCGCAGGAAAAACTTGCCGAAATCCTGAATATTGACTCACGCACCATACTCAATATCGAAGCCGGACGGGGAAACCCCAAATTTGAAAAGCTGTACACCCTGGTTACATACCTGAAAATACCAGCCGACAAAATCTTTGATCCGGCATACAAAGAAGAAACCCCAAACCTTCAGAAACTCCTGGCCCTGCAAAAAGACTGCACAGAACAGGAAGCTGTTGACCTGATACCTATGATCCGCTACCTGCTTGGCCTGTTGCGGAAATAACACTCTCTGCCGCATCCGCAACAGCCATCCAAATCTAAAAATCATCATTTATGTACCGTCTTAAAAGTGCAAAGGCATCTATTGGTATCTTCCAATAGACGCCTTTATTTCTAAACTACCCTCTATATATTCTCTACCCGCAAAATCCCTTCGTCTTTTTTAGTAATATGCCTGTTGATCCCTTTTATCGTTTGTGCATTATTGGTTTTCTTCGTGTGGTGCTTCTGTACCAGAATGAATTAAGCCAAGTTATTTAATAATGCCGTATAGAAGGTCTTTTCATCCTCCATAAACTCTGCATTCTTCTCTGTCACTGCCCCTAATGGATTCTCCAGCCGTTCTATGATCTTCTTTACAGCCGCAATGCTGCTTTCCAGGTCGCTGCCAAAAATATCATCATTCCCGCCTGTCGCAAAGTCCTGTTCCATAGCAAGCTGTGACAACGTGCTTGAAAATCCCTGCGGGAATGGATTCACTCCCGTTTCTTCAAGCGTTTTCTGCCATGCCGCTTTCAGACTTTCTGTGGTATTTTCCAGATAATAATTGCTTATGTATGCGATCTGGTTTCTTGTCCTTTCATCCGCATAGGTGTATGTCCTGTTATTTGCTTTCAGCATTTCATAAGCGGATTTCGCCTCACTGTCTGCCTGTGATTCATACCACCCATTCCCATTCCTGCTGTACTTCATGCCGTTGACTGTAAAATCCTTTGATGCGTCTATGCCAAGATATCCCATCACATCGGAAACGCCCTCATTCCATCTGGCATATTCCTCCTGAGAATATGCTACCGTATGCATATTCCCACAAGCGTTTCGTAGCAGCGTAGCCAGCGAATCAGCCATCTTCTGCGCTTTCAAATATGCCTGCGTGTCATATGGATTATCCCCGCCAGAAACCTCCACGCCCTGCGGCTTTACCGTCAGTATATAACCGTCATTTACCGCAATGCGGCTGCCGGATGCAATATCAACAGAGTTACCCTGCCGGTTCAGGGATGACCTTTCTGCCAGCTTGATAGGTGTTTTCAAAACCTGCACCAAATCCTCTACGGGATTTAACAAGTTTTGCATTGAACCATTGAAGGCTTCTCTATCCTTTATTACAGTATTTTTCACATTTGATGTAAGCTGTCTGGTATTGGGATTGATATACCATGATTGATTATTTGAAATCTCCATTCTTTTCTCCTTTCTGCGGCCCCTCTGTCGGTCAGGGCCAACTTAGCTCTCTCATAATAAGTCCGAGCAGTTTATCGCTTCATACAGAAACACTTTATCTAACTTCCCCTGTCAAATTCCATACCGGCCTTCACCTCCTCTCGCTGATCTGCTGGGGATGCCTGCCCTGTCCGGCGCGACTTTGGCGACCTCGCTTTTGCGTAGGGCGAGGAACTTATTCCCCATATAGACGTTCTGTTGTCTTCTCCCGGAGGGAATCGGACAGCTTAGATGATGCCTTTCCTGCCTTTTGGATGTCCACATGATGGCTTTTTGCTATTCCTGTTATATCCATTTAATCGCCTCTCACTTCTGCATTTTCTTTTTGATAAGCATAGAAATCAGCATGGCCGCTATCCCCAAGGCAAGATAAACTGCTGCATACAGGATAAATGCCGTCTCCCCCATGTCAAAAAATACCCATGTGCCTATGAGAAACAGCGCAGCCGAGATAACCGGAAGGCTCCATAAGCGCCGGATGCCCTTTCCCGCAAATGCTCCGATTAGCACGGAATATAATGGATTGACCGCAAAAAACAGAAGAAAACATACCGCCATTCCTGCATCGCCTTTTACGAAAGTAACCGCAAGCCACGGAAACGCCAGCATAACTACCGCCGAAGCCGCCATCCATAAAATAATGTTCTTTTTCATATGATACCTCTTCCAAAATCTGTTTTTAATTCCCCAATCTGTCAGAACATAGGGGATACCTGCCTTGTCGGGCTGTGACCTTATTGGAAATATTCCAAATCTTGTTACTCTCTCAATCTTCTGGCACTGTTCCATTAGGGCACTCAATTCCTAAAATATCATAATACTCATTTGTAAATGAAATTTGCTCATAAGGGAAATTGCTTTGCAAATCTTTGATATACTCAAACGGGGTATCTATCAATGCTACATCCATCCCTTTGCGAATTGTATCCAAAACGCTTTTTACTTCGGGCCGGGCTTTATATTCCTGTTCTTCTGGACAATTAACAAAATCATCAAACATTTTCTTGTCCCACCAAATAAGCTGTTGCAGAGTATTTGTGCCACCAGCGGCGAGTATCAGCCCTAAGAAATCATAAAAATTACGGGCAATGGGATAGACAAAGTAATCGCAACAAGTTTCTGGATTAACGCAGAAAACCATATCTCCAAAACCTTCAATGAAGCAGTAGTGTATGCCATTATCCCAGCCAATGATTTCAGCTCCAATAGGTGTGCAAAAACATGGCATTCTCCCTCCAGACGCTAAGCCAATCCAACTGCCGTCTATCTTCAAATTTTTATATTTTTCATAAAGCGTGTTCATTTAGATACCTCCGAAACAACTCTTAATCTGCCGGAAACCAGTGATGCCTACCCTGCTCCCCGATTCCCCATCTGTTAGAAATAAGGCGCCCGCATCTCTCAAACATCTAAATTGAGCGGCGGTGCAGAAGTGTTTGTGATTTCATACCACTCACCGTCATATCGGAAATATGCCTTGTCAATATATACCCATGCGAAGGACAGTTCTCCATCATTGACATTGAACTGATAAGACGATCCACCGTTCCATACTTCATTGGGAGCCTTCCGTTCGGCATATGTCCTGTGTTCCAATGATAGTTCAGAAAGCCATGCGTTCAGTTCCTCAATTTCTTCCTGCGTCAACTGCCACGGTTCTAAGTCACTACCATTATAAAAACCACTTACTTCAATGCTCGTGATTTTTTCAGGGAGTACATCACCAAGAATAGGTGAAATGCCTTTATCCTTACTGGAACAGCCCGTCACCGTAATGCATAACAGCACAGCCAACATTGATAGAATCAAACGATATTTTTTCATTGTAATGGCCTCCTATAAATGTTTTCTTTTGCCTCCATTATTATAGGCGAAAACATCGAAATCCGCTCCCTTGCAATAAGTCCGGGCAGTTTCCCCCGGCAGAGGCGCATGGCTTTTGCGCCTCCGCCGAATAGCGGGTATGGGTTATATCTTCATATCCAGCCCTTTTGCTTCTCCCGATACCATTGACGTTATGCTCTCATCCGCAAAGATTTCATCCAGCACATCAGACGGAATCGGTTTGCCATGCGTCCAACCGGGTACCCTTTCTTTCACGGCACTGGCTACTTTTCTTCCAATGCTTATTTCCAACTGCCCCAAAGTCCATGCCGCCGCTACCCGGTCTTCCTTCTTTAATGTCTTATAATAATTATTTTTTGCCTGGGCCATTTCTTCCCACTCTGCCTCATTGTCACCGGACATTCCGTTGTATTTATAATACGCATCCTTCACGCTGTTAAAAACACACTGCTTCATCTCATCAGCTACCTTGATGATCTTCCTCGCATTGGGATTGTTGGTAACACACATCCCTTCCACGCCATAAGAATTTTTCCTATGTCCGGTAAGCTGGTCTTCCAGCGTATTCCTGCCGCCCGCACTGGATCGCTTTGCCCCGGCGAAAGGCATATTCATATTTGCCTTGCCGCCATTCATCCTTGATAAAAGCTGCCAGATTCCCTGATTGTTATTTCCTATACGCATGATAAAATTCCTCCTTCTATATGGTCAGATCCAACTGTGCGCCCTTGCCTTCTTCCTGCACTTTTACAGGTTGGCTTGTTCCCGCCTTTATCTGTTCCATCAGTTTTTCCACGGATTCAGCCTTTGCCAGCTTCTTCTCCTTTAAAGATTCTTCCTCTTTCTTCTTCGCACGTTTTTCCGCTATCTGCTTCTGTACCTTTTCCTTATAGACCGTGCCGGGGTTTTCCATCGTATCCTTGCTCCTGCCGACCATCCAGTAAGACACTTTCCCATTCTTGTCAATAAGGGCGCCTGCGCTGAGTATCTCGTCATTGTTCTCCCTTGCGAACTTCTCAATCCGCTCCGAATTGCCAGACATTTCCGCAAAGACTTTCTCATACTTTGCCGCTGCTGCCGGGTCTGATGCCATCTTCTCTACAATGCTGGAAGAAACCGCTATGTTGTTATAGCCCCTGCTCCCAAGCATATAGGCATCTTCCTGTTTCCCATTCTTGAAATCCGCCACCGTTATGTTCACATCCGGGTATTTCTCCTTCAGACTATTCAGGTAAGCCTGCGAATCCCCATTGAGGGAACTGCTCCCATTTGCCCTGTCTGCTGCATAAGTGTTCGTGTAATCCGTTACTCCTGAAATTGCCATAATAATCATCCTCCTTCAAAAAATCTTACCTACGTCCCCTCTGTCATTCAGGGCCGCCCATGTCCCCTTGTGGTAAGTTCGGGCATGATCCTCCTTACTTCAAAATGTCCGCCGCCTCATATGCGGCAATCGAAACCGCCTTTTTGGTCATGCTGTCCTTATAATATCTCGCATCGGCTTCCTGCTCCATCAGCCTGCGTTTCAGGGCGGCTTCCTCCGCCAGCCTCTCATATTCTGCGTGTTTTGCCTCCCTTGCTCTGCGGGCTTCAACAAATTCCGATGATGAAACAGTAAATTTCAGTTCTCCCACCACACAAGCGTGGTTGATTTCTCCATTTTCATCAAATGTCATCAGAAAACCTTCGTTCTCACCGGGAGTAGAATTAGTTAATAAAAAACTATCCACCCGTTCCATTACTTTTTGTGCAAGTTCCGTGTTATTTTTCATTTTTTCTTCCAGTTCCGGTGGAATGACCACAGCAATCTTGCCAAGCATTGCATTCATCTTGGCGCGGACTGCCGGGCTCTGCATATCGGGTTCAGCTCCCGACGGTTTCCAGTTCAGAACAGAATCATCCGCATTATTGCTGAAATACTTATCCCACGGATAATCATTCCTCCCCCATAAGGAGCCGTCAATCTTGGATGTATCCATCACGTTGTAATATGCTCCCGGATACTTTGATTCCAGCATTTCCTCAAAACTTACATTCTCTGTTTTCCCTGCCGCCTTTGCCGCCGCAAGTTCCGCAAAACTCACGCCTTCGCTCTTGCCTGCCGCATTCTTCCGGTACTGCTCTGCCAGATAGTACCCTCCCAATTTACCGGTCACTCCGAAATCCATCTTCCTCTCTCCTTTCATTTTTCATCATCACCGACAGGATGAACACCCTGCCATTTATCTTAAAATCCACTGCTCCCTGGTATTTCTCCGCCGTGCTTTTGATGTTGGCAAGCCCTATCCCGTGGGATTTCCTGTCCGCCTTATCCGTCACCGGGAACTCCTCCTTCGCCTTAAGCACCAGCCGCCCGTCAAAGCTGTTCTCCACTTTCAGGATGAGCAGGTTCCCTTTCTGCAGGGAGCTTATACGGATAAAGGCGTCCGCCCCCGGCTCTTTCGCTTTCAGCTTCCGGCAGGCTTCGATTGCATTATCCACCGCATTCCCTAGGATGACTCCTATGTCATAGCTGTGTATCTGAATCCCTTGCGGGAGCAGCAGCTTATCCGCATCCATCCTTAAGTCAGGCATATCCCGCACTGCCTCATGGTATTTCATGTTAAGCAGGGTATCCACCACCGTGTTCCCCGTCCTGAACCGCACTTCCAGCTTTTCCAGCCCCCTGTTCAGCTCCGACAGGTACTCCTGCAGCTCCCCGCTTCCTTCCCCTGCGGAAAGGCGCTGGATGACGGCAAGGGTGTTCTTCATGTCATGCTTCATGCCCCGTATGCCGGAATAGATGCGCTCCATCTCCTCCATGTGTTCCTGCAGGCTGCTTATCTGTTTTTCGAGGACGATCCTGCCGCTCTTTTCCCTGTTCCAATAGATCATGTCCTGGAACAGCTTCACCCCGTACAAAATGGACAGCAGCGACAGGAGCAGGATTGCGGGAATCACGATGACGAGGATCGGATACCTGTCATACAGCATTTTAGGTACGCCGTCCTCTAGCGTGATCATGATGATACGCAGGAGCATACAGATCATCATGCCAACCGCTGACGGGGCGAGGATGAACAGCAGCTCCGTCCTGCTGATAAAATAATCCTTTTCCCGGAAATCCCGCACGACCTTTCTCAGCGAAAAATACAGCAGCAGGGCAATCCCGGCATACTGGATAAGCTGCGTCCCGGCCACACCGGCCTTTACCGCCATGCCGAAGGATTTTTCCGATGCGAGCATCCCTTTCCCCGCACACCAGTTAATGATGTCAAGCACCCACCCGTCCACCGCATTCAGCAGTATGACAGCCGCATACCTGCTGATGTCCAGTAACGCCTGGAACGATACCACAAGGAAAACCGTGACGGGGCGGAACGCCTTGTAAAAGCACACCGCAAGGGCTGACAGGATACAGAGCGACAATGCCAGCGTCCCCGCCGCCACCCTGTAATCCTCATATCCCGGCGGGGAACACCACACCACGGCTGTCCGCAGAGCCACATATAAGCCCGCCACATACATCCCGTTCCATCTGCCCCTCATCCTTGTTTCCAGAAAGCTCCCCAAAAAATACTGCAGGCAGTACCCCTGGAACACCGTGAGGGCAGAATATAACACGTCCGCCATCTTAAACACTGGACACACCCCCGTTCTGCAGGTGCCACATATAGGCTTTCACAAACTCCCCATACTTCTTTTTCGTCAGATACACCCTGTCGCCGTTCGTAAGCGTAATGCTCTCGCCGTCATATTCCGTGATGCAGTCCATGTTCACGATGTACGCCCGGTGGCAGCGGTAAAAATTCTCCCCAAGCTGCGCCTCCAGCTCATCCATCGCCGCATAGATCTCTATGGCCTGCGCCGCCCCTGTGGTGTGTATCTCCACCTTCTTCGCCCTGCTCTCGATATACAGGATTTCGGACTGGTCAAGGGTAAGGTTCCGCGACTTGATGAACAGCACACGGCGCTCCTTCTTCTTTGCGGCCTCCCGCACAGCCCTTTCCAGCACCTCCGCAAATTTTTCCTCGTCTATTGGCTTTAACAGGTACTGGAACGCATAGAGGTCAAATGCGTCAAACACATAATCCTTGATGCCCGTAACGAACACCAGCACGGTATCCTCCCGCCTTTCACGCAGGCTCCTTGCCGCCTCTATGCCGTTCATACCCTCCATCTGTATGTCAAGGAAAACGATGTCAAACCGCTTCCCCGATGCAAGCAGTTCCCCGCCCGTGGCATAGGCTTCTATGCGGCTTTCCGGCTGTTGTTCCTCCACCAGACCGCATATATGCTCCCTGATCGCTTTCTCATCATCCACAACTGCAATATCCAAAATCCATCACCTCAATCCATATAGGCATTCACTTCTTATATCGGCAGAAATTTTCCGTTTTTCGGGCGGAGGGAACGAAACGACCACTTTTCGGGAACGAAAGGCAGAAATGCAGTACGGAAATTTCAAAATCAGCTCTAAAGTTTTTCGCCATTCGTCCGATATGGCACAAACGCAAACCGCCGTGTAAGCATATTAACTCTGATTCCCCCGCTTTCCAAGCAATTTCCCTTATCAGTCCGCCCGGCCTGCCTGCGGAAAAGGCAGACCGCCGCATATGGCGGATGATGGCCATAGTGCGGCGGTCTGATTCTAGCTGGTGTTGATCCGTATAACATCGGCCTGCCTATTTCATAAGTCCAACATTGCATCTGATATGATGCGTATGCTTTCCTGCTGTTTTGATTGATTCTCCATCTGCTTCATGATCTTCCCGTCTTTTATGAATAAGATTTTTCTGGCATAACTTGCAACCACCGGGTCATGTGTCACTACCACAACCGCTTTTTTCTTCCGGCCATTTATTTCTGCAAAATAATCCATAATCTTTTTTGCTGATACCGTATCTAAATTCCCGGTCGGCTCATCTGCCAGAATGATATCCGGCTCATTAGACAATGCCCTTGCAATTGCTGCCCGCTGCTTTTCCCCGCCGGAAAGTTCATAGGGATATTTTTTCAAAAGGCCCGATATTTCCAAAAGGTCAGCATTCCTGTCAACAACTGCCCGCATATCCCGGTACTTTGTTTTATTCAGCACCATCGGGATCATGATGTTCTCCTCAACAGACAGATTATCCATAAGATTAAAATCCTGAAACACAAAGCCGATCCTGTTTTTTCTAAGTTCCGCCAGTTGGTCTGTACTGAGTCTCCGTACATCGACATCCTCATAAAACACCTTCCCCTTGGTCGGCCTGTCAATTGTTCCCATGATTTTCAACAGTGTCGTTTTCCCACACCCGGAATGCCCCATGATGCCTATAAAATCGCCCTTTTCCACATTAAAATCAATTCCCCGTAAAACAGGATATTCCCTGTCTCCGGCTACTTTATTCACGATGGAATGGTTATAACTTTTCTGTAACCCACATATATTTACCAGACTCATCCCGTATTCTCCTATTCATTTATAATGATTTTCGTATTCTTTTTAAGCACCATTTTTTTGATCCAGCAAAAGTACATGACATTGAAACCCACAAATATGATTTGGAATGGTATGTACTTACATATATAATATTCAAAGGCCATATCACTCCCGGCCATTTCCGCCGCCATGTATACGCCCGACAATAAGAGTGACAAAACAACAGGTATTTCCATCAGTTTCCTGTATTCCGAGGACATGGCCTTATAGATTGACTTTTCCGACATGCCAATATGGTACAGAATCCTGTACTTCTGATTTAAAAACGACATATCTCCCTGCAGCTTCAATGCAAAGATTCCAAAAAAGGAAAAGATGCAGAAAACTCCTGCGAATATACTGATAATCTTGACATAAGCCATATTTTCATCCGCATCCTTTAAGAATGCGCATCTCCAAAATATATCCGTCCCATTTTCCTGAAAGCAGTATCCATACTGTTCAAACTCTTTCTGCAGGCTTCCATTTTTAGCGAAAATGCTATACGCTTCGTCCTGACAGTCTGCCACCGCCGCCTCCGGCAATACGGCAAACTGCCAAAGACTGTCCGGCTGTTCCGTCCCGAAAACAATTTCATTCTGCCCTTTTGTAACGGTAAAGACCTTTTCTTCACTTAAGCAGATAAATTCCGGCTTTTCTATATCCAGCATCGTAGATTCATTTATCCATACAGCCTCTGTATCTTCCAGACGTAATTCCTGTGCTGTCAGCCGGCTGTAATCCCTGTCTGATATACAAAAAACAACTGTTCCATTGTACAGATACCCCTTTACTGCCGGTATCTCAATCCCGTCCCCGCCAAACATTTCCCGTGCCATGTCCTTCATGCCGCCGTCTTGTATGACTCCTACAAAACCATAAGGGTATACCGGGCTGTCCACATCTTCCGGCATCCGTGAAATCACGGCCCCACCCGTAAAGTACAGGACTGCAAAACTAAGCACCAGCATAATAAACAGCAGCCTGCAATTACTTTTAAACTGATAATAAAATTCATTTAACGTGACCATATGTTTATAATAAAAATTCTTAAACAGCTTCAGCAGCATCAACACCAGGCTGCCGCCATATGTCATAACCATGTATATCCCGGCCAGACATATGCCCATACTAATGAAACGATATGGAAGTCCACTTTCCCTGAGCAGACGCATCGAGGCAATGATGAGAACGATTCCCCCAATTACCAGAAAGCAGGTTCTGTTATGCCTCCCCTCCTTTTTCATTTCCCTCAGCCGCATTTCTGACAGGTTCCTTTTGCAAAAATACAATAATACCAATGGATATTCTAACAGGAAAATCATAAGATTTATTTTCATAACCAATTTGATAACCTGAACAACATCAGCCACGGAAACCGCAACCAGATATTGAAACAGGCGAAGGATATACAAAAGCAGGACAGAAAACAACCCTCCTGCCAAGATACCCAAAACCACAGAAAAAACATAAATGAATAAAAACTCCACAGAAAAAAATTTGAATATAAATTTTCTGCTGCTTCCCAGCATGAGCAGCAGGCTGTAATCCTTGTTCTTTGTCCTGACATAATACGCCGTTGAATAAAGGACAAAAAAGATAGACATCACCCCCGCCGCCAGAAAGAACATGGTGCAGAGCCAGTTCATGCTGCCGGTTTTTTCGTTCAGCCCATACCTGTCATTTACCATAAAAGCAGTCCCAAAAACCATCTCCAATGCAACTGACAGAATGATGCTGAAAGAATAAAGCAGCACATTTTTCTTATCCATATTTTTGTAAACCATTTTCGCAAGCATTACACTTCCCTCCTAGGCTTCCATGCTTTTCAGCACCTTTTCAAGCATCTCCACATATTCCTTAAAATTAGAAATGCCTGTTTCCGTAAGCCTGTATGAACTCTGCGGCTTTTTACTTACAAATTCTTTTTTACAACTGATGTAACCCCATTCCTCTAATTTCAAAAGCTGCGCTCCCAGGTTGCCAGAGGTTGCGTCCGTATATTTTTTTAACTCAGTAAAACTCTTTTCTCCCGTAACCAGTGCCGATATCACGGAAAGCCTCAATTTATTGCCAAATACCTCCGGCATTGAAGAAATCTCCATGCTATCTTTCTCCTTTTCTTTTCAGATGGATTCCAAGCAGTATCATCCCTGCCGAAACAATAATGCCTGTTAAAATGCTGTCGATACCTACATTTACATTATTTCCGAGTATACTCCCCACTTTGATCTCAATCCCCATCCCCGACAAAAACATATATAGGATCACAATAAGAAAAGCAGCCCTCTGTATCAGCTTATCCTGTATCACAAAACCTAAGACCAGACAGCCGATCAGAGGAAAAAGGAATGTTAAAGTCTTCTGATAAAAATAAACATCCTGCTCCCCAAAATTTACAGTCGAAAAGAATATGCGGAAAACCTCTCCGCCAATCAGGAGGGTTCCCCAAATATTGATCATGCTCAGACTCAAAGCATTATTTCGGTTCTTTAACTTATGCCGGTAAATAAAAAACAAAACAACATACCCTAATACCGATATGTAATTAAGCCCCCTGAAAAGCATCCAGACCGCATATGCTACATGATCCATCCCTTTTATAATCTGGAACAGGGTAACATATAACAAGCATGTCACCGTGTTTATCATGCCAATAGAAATGAAAAAATTGGCTATCCTCGAAAAATCATTCTGGGTTCTGTCAATTACTTTTTTGATCAAGTTTACTTCTTCAATTGCTTCTGTAACATTCTGCATCATAGTTTTCCTCCTTTTAGTCTATTTTATAGACTACTCTATATTATAGTTTGATTTCATATTTTGTCAAGACATTCTTTCTAAAATCATAGCTGAAACTGAGCTGTACCCGGCACTCCCTCTTTAGACCATGCTATGCTGCAAACATCCCTGCAGACTCTATATCACAGAATCATTGAACGACCTGAAGCCATCTCAAATCAAAAATGTATCATTTACCTCTTAGAACGTACACCCGCTGAGCGCACTCAACAAAAAAGAGCCGTCATCCAGCCCTTTTCACATTTACTCCATCTCTCTGAACGTGCCAGCCATTCCACCCACAAAGTTCCACTGGCGCTGCATATAGGATTTCAGATTTTCTGTACTTTGCCGATATGCCTCACGAGCTATTGTCACTACACCCTCTGCCAGAGCAACATACAGTTCTGAAATTCAGCCGACACTTTCCCGGTATCTTTCATCCATGAAAGGTAAGACCGCACCGTGCTTCCCACCAGCACATACTGCTCAAAATTCATGGAAAGACCATAGCCTTTGAACACTTCCTGCAGAATCCTATCAAAGCATATCGGCTCCCCACAAATGGACAGAATCCTGTCCGCCACCTCATGCACCTTATCCCTGTTATAGCAGACAAGTTCCTTCACATCAGTGGATGCCTCCGCATGGGCGGGGACGAACATGGCCGCCTCCATCTGCTCTACTTTATCCAGCGTTTCCAGATAAGCGCCAACGTCATAGATGAAGGAAACCGCGTATTTGTCCAGCGTCTCCCTGCTGCTGATGCAGTCCGCAAGGAACACCACATTGTCCGGCATACGGAATCCGACCATGTCAAAGAAATGCCCCGGCAGCGGTATCACTTCAATCTCCTTCGGGAAACTTTCATCTGAAAAATCTGTCACATCGCTTTCCTGCGCCATCAGGAACTTATGCCGCAAATCCTTACAGGGATAACCGCCGTAAAGGAAGGACGGCTCCAATACCGGATATTTCGTGAAAGCCGCCTCTATGCCGCCGGAATAAATCTTACATCTCGTCTGCCCCTGCAGATATCTGTTCCCGCCGATATGGTCTGCATTGGAATGGGTATTCAGTATGGCGGTCAGATGCCATCCGTTCTTATCCAGTATCTGCCTGACCTTCCGCCCTGCATCCTTATCATTCCCGCTGTCAACCAGATAGACATTATCCCCATCTGCCACATAGACACCTATCTTCGCCGGGCAGTTTATGTAATAGCATTTCTCACTGACCTGAACCAATTCATACATTTTCCGTTTCCTCCTTTAATTGTTCGGATAAAATATCACGTTATAGGCGGTGCAGGCTTTATCCGAAACATTGTGGTATGCGTGGGAAACATCAGCCCGGAAGCGTATTGACTGCTTTTCCTGCAGCAACACTTCCTTCCCGCCAATTACCATTTTCAGCGTCCCCTGCACCAGAAAAACATATTCTTCCACGCCCGCCACATGGGGAAGTGATTCATGGCGCACTCCTGCAGCAAACTCAATATAGAACACCTCCACATTCCGCACCGGGTCAAAGGGGAACAGAGGGTAAGCCCGCATCCCTCCGTTTTCCTCCGTGATCACATTTTCCCCATCAAGCCCGGCGACCATGTATTCCGCTTCTTCCTGTTTGCAGAAAAAGGACAATGGCATTTTCAGCCCTGTTGAAATCTTCCATAAAATGTTGATGGTGGGCGAGGACTGCCCGCGCTCGATCTGTCCCAACATGGGCTTGCTGACACCCGTCAGTTCCGCAACATCATCCAGCGTAAGCTGCCTTGTGTTCCGGATTTCTTTCAGCCGCTCGCCTATCTTCAATGAAACCTGCTCCATGATCCCTCCTCGTATATGTTTTATTAAACAAAATATATTATAACATATCGAAGAGCAAAATAAAAGAGCCATTGCACAGCCCATTTATGCCATCTCCCTAAACGTGCCAGCCATTCTCCCGACAAGGCTCCACTGGCGCTGTATATAGGATTTCAGATTTTCCGTGCTTTGCCTGTATACCTCCAGGACTGTTTCCTATTACTTTGACATAATATTGTTCCCGCTAAAGTAAAAGTGTCCTCGGAATTATAGCATAAAAATTTTCTGTTTTTCACCCGATTGCACGAAACAACTATTTTTCGGGAATGGAAAGCACAGATTTACTATGGCGTCCTTCCGCATTTTATGGAATTATTTTGGCATACATGGTATACTTGCCATATTAGATTTTACGGAGGTGTGGTTGATGAATTTTTCATTATTAGGAGGTTTCCACTCAAAATGGCAGGATATCCTTGTGATTGGGAAAACCACAGAACGGAATGGCATAAAATACCATATTGTCGGCATGACCTTATCCGATGAAGCAAAACTATACATTATAGAACCATACATGGAACCGGAAAGCCGGAACAGGAAAGGCATCCGTAATCACAGGAGGATGCTGAAAGAGCATGAAAGGCACGGATACAGTTATCTGCATTGCAGTGACCTCTGCCTTGGTGATGTGCATCTCAAGATACAAGGCGGCATGGGCAGCCCTATGGATTCTGATAATTATGGAATGATCCAGTTGTTTTTCGATATGATGGGTGCGGGCTGGACAGTTCCCGAATGGCTGAAAGATATAGATTGGGAAAATCTCATGCTGTTGACGCTGAACATAGCGGAGGTTGCAAAGCTGCCCCACCTTACACCTCAAACACCCATCACGATAACGCACAGGCCAAATCCCATCCAGCATATAATAGAAAAGACAGTTACCCTGAATGTCGGGAAATCCCGTTCTTTCTGTTTCGTGGATAATCATGGAGATGAGGTGCTTTGCCATATAAATTCTGTTGCCCTGATAGATGTGTGGAAAAATACGGAAAAAGAATTGAACAATCCCAAACTGGCAGAAAGGTTTTCCCCGGAACAGTTGAAAGAGGCGGCAAAACATAGTTATGATGCATTGGAGCAATGCTGTCCTAAAGGGATGTGCTATATAGGCATAGAATATGAATGCAGTAAAAATTATGACCTTACCTTCTACTCCAAACAATATTTGAAATCCCGCCCGGAAACACATCAGGGAAGTTCCCATTTTCTCATGATGCGCTTAAAACCCGATCAGGAAACAGGAACGCACGGACTTCCGCTGAAAGGCTGTGTGATACAGACACCAGTTCCTCCGGATACCATCAAAATTCCTGCGGAACTGTTTTTATACCATGAAAGAATGGATGAGTGGACTGAAACTATTTTGTAAAAATGAAATACTAAAACAGCCCTTTTTCATCGTTATCATTTATCCATTAAATTTTTACCGCTTTGCTCATATACAAACACGGAAACTCTGCATACTATCACGGAAACTCATATACAAACACGAAAACTCCATGCAGTTTCCGTGTTTGTATCATATCCCCCGTTTTTCAACAGCATTTTCCGTCAAGCTAATCCATCTTTCACTCAAAACCGCCAATATCCTACTCCATTTTTCCTTTCCGCTTTATACTATCACGGAAACCCCTGACTTTTGCGTGAAAGTATACTTTTGCCTGATAGTACGATTTTATCCCCTATCGCCATCCTATCAGCGGCATCAAAAAACACAAAAATGGGGGCCCACCACCCACCGTGATGAACCCCACCAAGCCTCAAAATCCCTTGATTTTAAGCCATTCTTCAATACTTTCGCCTGCGAGTACCCAAATTCCTATGGCATCAACTGGAAATAGCCACCTGGGCGGCTGTTAAATATTGTTCAGGGATACTGCACATTTTTCATTCACATAAATTCTCTAAGACACAGAGAGGTCACACTTATACAAGGGGAGGGGTCAAAACCGTGACCACAGGGGTCACATTCACAGCCATAGGGGTCAGACCTTTTGCCGCAGGGGTCAAAACAGCCACAGAGGGGTCAGACTTGCGACCACTGTGGCTGTCCGTAACCGCCGCTCCCATATTGCCTTGGCACAGCCCCAAAAACAAACAAGGGATTCCGACAACACCCAATATGCCGAAGCCCCTTGTTTTCAGCGGTTTTCCCAATATTCTGTTCATGCCCTTTGTATCAAATAAGCGGTTTACATTTCCACATCATTCTATTTTGAGTTTTGTTTTCTTCCTATTACTTCGGCAGAAAACCGTTCTCACTAAAGCATAAGCATCCACTGAATTATACCATAAAAAATTTCTGTTTTTCACCCAATGGCACGAAACGACTATTTTTCGGGAGCGGAAAGCAAAAAAGAGCCATCGAACAGCCCTTTTCACCCATCATCATTTATTCATTAAGTTTTTAGCATTTTATTCATATACAAACACGGAAACTCTTTACACTATCACGGAAACACCTGTATTATCACGAAAACTCCCAGTGGGTTTCCGTGATAGTACAGGCAGTTTCCGTGATAGTGTAAGGGTTTTGCCTGCGAGTATCGACTTTTGCGTGATAGTATGGAGTTTTGCCTGATAGTGTCCGAGTTTCCGTGATAATAACCGACTTTTGCCTACGAGTATATACTATTGGGCAAAACAACCCTAGAACAAAAGTTTGCGCCCTCATCAATGTAAAAATGCCCCTAAAAGCACACGGAAATAATGTAACTTTGTAAGTTATGCAGTGCCAAAAACGCCGTGTTTATGGGCTTTGTCGGCTTTCCGTGTCCGTATCTGCCGGGGAAGAAGACACCATCCCATGCCAGCTTTATCGCTCCCATTTTTGATGAAATAAAATCAAAATTCTTCCTCCTCTGGCTCAAAATATTCTAACAGTGAGAGATACAATTCTTCCGGGCGGTCTGACAGGTCATCATTATAACTACACATATCCTGCTCTGTATGATTCGTGTATTCCACCTGCACCCGCCATGACGGACTGCCCTCCGGCTCTTTTGGGGGCTGAATTTCCAGTCTGTCCTCCAAATCTTCCATGAAAAAGCCTTCTTCCCCCTCAAGAAACGGGTCATAATCTTCCTCATCAGGGTTCAGGCAATAATCCTGCTCCCACATAAAAATTTCCAGTGTATGCACAATGTACCGCAGCAGCTTCGCCATCTGCCCGCCCTCCAGCGTGACAGACTGCCCCTCACCCTCTGCTTGAAAATCCGTCATGGTAAGCACACGGCTTTTCCGGTCAATGGTAAAACGCCGATCCGCCAGCTCCATATCGCCGTATCCATCATAAACCTCTGTATGTACTTCAAAAGACAATGTATTGATGACAAGTTGCTTTTTCATGGCATTGCGCTCCGCATGGGGAAAGCATACATTATAAATCTCCCTGGCCGTGTCCGCCACCTCTGGGCAGTCATCTTTCATTTTGGCTTTCAGCCATTTCTTCTCACCCTCTGAAAGCCGCCTCATTGGGAAACTCATTAACCGGTTCATATCCATTGCCGCCGCTTTTTCCGCAGCGCTCAAACGGGAACAGGCTTTGCAGATATGAACTGCGTGGCCTTTTCCGGAAAATTTCTCATTTGCCTTATATTCGCCGCATATTTTACAGTAATGCCCGTGCGGGCGGTTTTTCTTTTTTGGCATCGCAGATTCCCCCGTTCCTGCACCTATTATACAGTGAACCGTCAAAATTTCAAAGATAGCTGAAAGTTATTTTAAAAATTCTTTATACCGAATATGCTATTCCGGCTGAAACAAAAAAAACAGGCTTCCCCTGCCCGTATGGAAAACCTGTTTTTCTTTGTTTTATTCCGCTTCTGTTAATTCAAGTTGCTCAAATTCTTCATTGGTCATATTATGCAGCTTTTCGATCACCCTGCCGGACAGTTCCAGCATATCCGTATCCTCCAGATACGGCAAAGTTCTCTCAATATCCTCTATGACTTCGCTCCTGCTTTCTCCTGCGAAAACGCAGATTAAATTGCTTTCTTCCACAGTAAACCTTGTATCCATATCCTTACATCTCCCTCTGCTTATTTTTTATGTTTTCTTCCTGCTCCCTGCCCCGTCCTGCCACCTGCGCCTTTTTCTCCGCAAGGCGGGCTTTTAAGGACGGTTTTGTGGCTGGCCTGTCCTGTGCCTTTTTGTTTTCCTCTTTCTGCGCTTTCTCCCCTGCGCCGTTATTCAACACATTATCTACCATGTTATAATTCTGTTCTTCCATTTCCTCGATCTTGGCAAGGGGCTTGTACTCCGCCAGCTTTCCAAGAAACTCCATAGCCCGCTTTCTCTCCTCCCGCTCCGTTCCGTCCGCCGCTATGTCGGCAAACCACAGTGCCATGTCACGGGTATCTCTCTGTTTCAAGGCTTCCGCAATCTCTGATACGCTCTCCGTCATGCTTTGGTTATTGTCATGGTAAAGGGCTGTGTCATAACCGTAGATAAAACGGTCAATCTCCACCGCAAGCTGTTCCGCAGGTGTCAGGTCAGGCATACGCTTCTCCCATACCTTTGCTTCCATTTCCTCGCTCAGATGACCGTCTATCTCCATTTCCGGCAGCTTGGCCACAAGCTCCGTGATTATTTCCATCGCCTGCAGATTCCCTTTTATGTCAGGGATATACTCTAAAATGTCAAGGTCAATCCTGTTCCCGGACAAAATATCCATCCCCACATCCTCGAATACTTCCGTTCCCGGCATGTGGATATTGATGCCGATTGCGGGGATTCCGTTCATGCGCTCCGGCGGTATCTGTTTCCAGATTGCCACGGCTTCCTCCACAGTAGGGATATTCTCATAAAACTCGCCCAGATTGTGGAACTCCCCACATTCCGCAACCGTCAGCGTCACTTCTGTTTCCGCCTGCTCCTGGGATAAGGACACCGGCTCTTTTTCCCTTGCCTCACACACTCCCTCCAGATAGTCCTCCACCTGCGGAAGATAAGTTTCAAGCGTTCCCGTCCGTTGTGCGGTGATCGGGTTTATATCCACTTTCACGCCGCCGATATGGAGAGCATCCCCGTTAAATGTATCAAACAGGACATCTTCACGCTCACTTGTGGAAAGCTCCACCACCACGTCAAGGTCAGAGCCTTCCTGCTCCAATCCCCGACAGCGGCTCCCTACTACTGCCACATCCACAATCTCCGCATTAATGCCGGATTCGTCTAACTGCGCCTGCACATGGCATTTTACGGTTTCTTCAATCTCTGCCGGATTCATTTCACTGATCTCATGGAACAACTCATTGGTCTTTGCCTTGAAATTTTCCACCACGTTTCCCTGTGCCTGCGGTTCAATGCGGTTTGCGGCTTCCACCTTTTCCATCAAGACATCATAATCAATCGGTATCAGTTCATCATCGTCACGGATATTTCCCCTTGCGCCATTGTCAAAAGGATTTTCTTTCAAATCTGTCACTATATCGTCAAACGCTTCCCGGATACTGACATCGGAATTGTCATATACGCCCCCGTCTATCTCCTTATAGTCAGTGCCCATAATGGAATAATCATAGCCCCCGTCAACCTCCTGAATACTGATGAAGCGGTCTGCTATCTGGAAAGCAAGTTCCGTTTCCTGCTCCCCTTTTAAGGATTTCTTCATCTGCGCAAGCACTTGGTCTTTTTCATCTCCAAGGTCAATGATCTCGTCCTCATCCTCCATATCCTCAAATAGCTGTGTTTTATCCGCCTTCTCCGGCTTATTCTGTTCGGATTGCGGCTTTGCCTGTTTTGTTTCCGGCGGTTCTTCCTGCTTCAGCTCTGACCGTTCTGTTTCCTGATATTCTTGCTGCTTCGGCTCTGACTTCTGGACATCATGTCCAGAAGTGTCCGGCTCTTTCTCCTGTGCGGCAGACATTTCTTTTTCCTTCTCCAAGACTTCTCTGCGGAACATATCAATAAAACCGTCCAATACTGCCGGGTGGCTGCTTACGATCAGTTCACGGTTTACATCTATCCCATGCACAAGATTTTCCGGAATGTAAAACTCCGCCGCCCATGCTTTGTTATCCCTCGAAAAGCGCCCATCCCATGATTCCTGCTGGAGCGTGTTGGCAAGGACAAAGGCGATACGGTCTGAACCGTACTGCTCCGCCAGAGGCTTCACAATATCATGCTTTAAGTGCATACCGTCAAAATTCTGCCGGATTGTTCCCTCAACCGCTTCTTTGCACTCCCTGTCAAGTTTCCGGGAATCCATATATTTATCCACTTCCCCATGTTCCATCGCATATACCAGGGTATGCCCGTAGAAATCCGGATAGCTTTTTTGTTCTGCCTTTTCAGCTTCTGGCTTCTGGACACCATGTCCAGAAGTGGCCTGTGCTTCCTCCTGTGGCGCTTCCGGCTCTATTCCTTCCTTTTCCTGTTCTTCCACGCCTTCCAGTTCCCGCATGAAATCAGGAAGCCCGGTAAAGCCAAATGAATCTACAAAGTGTGCGCTGTTCTTCCCGTCCTCATGCAGCACTACAATATCGCTGACAGAAAGGGAATGCCCCTTATAATCTGCCGGGTGGTCTATATTGAATTTCTCAAAGACCATTTCCAGTGTTACGCTCTGCGTCCGCCCTTGCAGCTCGGAAAGCTCACCCACATAAACAAGGTTGTAATTCTCCGGCTTAATGGCATCGAGATTGTCTTTTATAATTCCCCTGCGCTTTAAGGATTCCGTGCCGGCAAACTGGAATTGCCGCATTTCGGGAATATCTTTTAACTGATAAATGCCATACTTATCAGAATCCCCATATAAAAGCCGCGCTTCCTTATTTGCCCTGCCTTCCGCAAGTTGCTCCCGCAACGCCCGCAGGCTCTTTTCATTCTCCCAATCGCCTTTTTCAATGCCAAAGATACCCTCATGGGCTATGATCTGTTTCCTGTCATTCACGGTTGTTTCCGAACCGTCCTCATGGAGTAGGTATACGGGCAGGTCATGGTCAAAAAGTTCCAATGCCCTCTCTTGCGTCAGCGGCAGCATTTCGCCCCATGTATAGCCGTATTCCTCCATCTCCCATAAACCAATCATCGGGTCAGGAAGATCGTCAATCTCCGTCTGTGCGTCAATAACCGCAAGGACAGCCCCCTGATTACCCTCCGCTTCCTCATAATAAATACGCTCCGCAAGCTCCCTTGTCTTTTCCATGTCATTCAGCTTAAAGGCATAATTCACGATAAGATTGCGCTCGTCATCGGAAAAAGCGGTCTTTGCAAACTCTAACCGGTTGATGATACCCTCTGCCTGCTTTGCCGGGGAAAGGTGGCTCATCATGGTTATCTCTTTTTTAACCAGGTCAATTTCAAAGTTATTAAACTGCGGCATACCGGAATTTCTGCCGCCGCCCACAATGATAGGGATATAGTCAGCTCTATATCTTTTCAGGCAGTCACGGATATTCTGTGTGTTCTTATCTTCCAGCTTTGTAAGCGCAGCCATGATCTCCTGCACTTCCTCTGGTGTCTTGTTGGTAATGCGCTCCACCTCAAAACCATGCGAATGTGTAATTTTCAAAATTACATCATCCGCACTGATCGGCTCCTTTGCCCTCTTGTTCAGTTCCATTTCCACTTTTATATCAATGACCTCGTTTGTGTCAGTGTTATACCGGACATCAAGGCGGTGTTCCCCAAACTCTTTTGTATCCTGATTGGCAATCTCTGTCGTCCATGCACCCCTGCTCTCCAGGTATGCGGCAACATTGCGCCTGTCATTGTCATTCATGGCAGAGAGAGTTTCCACAACCTCTGCAGCATCCATTCCCCGGACATTTACAAGGCTGTACTCGGACAGATCGCTGTTCTGTATCAGCAAAAGGCTCTCTTTCTCCTGCCCCTGCATCAGTTCCCGGTCACGCTGCAATTCCCGGAGCTGCCCCTCAATGCCCGTGATAAGTTCCGATGCCGTCCTGCGGATTGTGTCAAGGGAAGATTTCAGTTCCCTCATGTCATGCCCCGATGACCAGCCTGCAATATACCCAAAAGAATACTCCGAGGTATCTATGCCGAAATGCTGGCATACTGTATAGGCAATACTTTCGGCTTCCACCTCTTTGGTATTCCTGTCCTTTGCGGGCGCAAGAATATCCTTGTTGACTTCCTTATCATGCAGCATGGAATGGGCGGTTTCATGCACCATCGTCTTTAAAGTCTGGCTCTCGCTCATGCCTTCCCGCACCGCAATCCGCTTTTCTGTGGGGCGGAAGAAGCCTTTGGAATCTCCGGGAATATCTTCAAAACTGACCGGAACCGGGGCAACAAAGGTAATCGCCTTTATAAAGTCCTCATAGCCCTCCACTGTGGACAGAAGTTCTTTGGCCTCCAGTTCCGGTATTGGCTCCCCGTCCGTCTGCGCTACATCAAATACAGACACGGCACGGAAAGCGGGGATTTTTATCTCCACTTCCTCTGTCTGCGGCATACCGTCTTTATCCAGCACGACCTCCCCGGTCACAGGGTCTAACTTATCCCGTTCCTCTTTGATTTTATATGGGGCAGGGGCAAGGATACGGATTCCCCTCTCCCCCTTATTTACATGGCGGTTGAAATTCCTCTGCCACGCTTGGTACCCTGCGACTAAGGTTGCGTCAGGGCGTTGTAAGGCTATCAGGAGCGTGTTGTTAAAACTGTAATTATGAAATTTTGACATGGTGGAGAGGTAGCTTTTATATTTCTCGCTTTCAAAAAGTTCCTTTAAGCCTTCCTCCAGCTTGTCAGTGATCTCTTTTACTTTCTGTTTTTCTGTTTTTGCGTCTGCCATATCTATTTTCCTTTCTTTGCATGAAAAAAAGACAATCTGTTATGACTGTCTTTCTTCCCGAAAACAGAAAAAGCAGCGAATTGTTTTCTCTAACAAAAACAAATTCACTGCTTTACTGTTTGTGTTATTTAGTTACTGTGATTATGCCAGCACAGGCTCTCTTTTTCTAATGACAGCCTCCACTTCCTCTATGGTCTTTTCCACACATTCTGCTATCTGCTCTAACGTATAGCCTTTCCTGTGCATATTCAAAATAATTTTTTCTTCTCTCTCTGCTCCGCCTTTTTCTCTAATTCCCTGTGACAAATTACACATGGCGCTCACGTCCTCTCTTATTCTATCATCTACTACAATACTATACTCCTTTTCAATGATTCCTAATTTTTCATCAACGGTCAGCTCCATTGAAAGCAACGTACTCAGCAAACGATGTAGCTCGTACTTCTCATCATGCTCCGGAAGTTCATTTGATATACCTATCAGGACAATATTCAGCAGGTCAAGCCTGCCTTTCCACGAATAAGAACCTAACAGCTTATCATCCGTCAGATGCACATAATCCATACTGTTCTCGTCCATGCCCATACATACCCATATGGAGAAAACACGTTTTATGTCATTGTAGTTTGTCTTTACAAAATCCCGTTCCTTCTGCGAGGAAACAAGGCGGCTCACATAGAAAACTGCCCTGTTCAGGATATGGTAGCTTGTCGGTTCATCCTTCTGTCCTTCCACGTTCACGATAACCTGCGAGATACCGTCTTTCATCCTCACATAAAAGATAATGTCAAACCGTATAAGCCCCTCGTTTATCTCCGCATTTTCCGTATTCATCCCGACAATGCGCTGCCCGTTTTCTTCTTTTTCAATATTGGTCAGCCCCGGCTCCACCGGAACCACGCTGATAAATGGCTCTCCCTCGATATAGGATACCACATCTTTCGGGTTCATTCCCTTAAACTCATCAACGGTCTTTATCAGAATATGCGCCAGAATGATCTTATTACCTAAAAGGCGTTTTGCCTTATCATCATACTGTGCGTCCTGGTCTGTTGCGCTGACCGCATTTTTTATTTCCGTATCCATCAGCCATAAACCTCCTTTTTGTATGGTAGGAAACGCAAAAGCCATTCCCAAAAGGTATATGACCTCAATGCAATTATACCCCGAAATCCCGGCTAAATCAATCGGAACTTTTTTTGAAAGCAACGGAACATCTTCTGAAATTTCATTGACCTTATGACTGTTACAGCGTTTCTTCCTTCCTTTTCGCTTTTTCAGTATCAGCCCGATCTGCCCCGGACGCTTGTGCCTTGTATGCCGCCAGCTTCTCTTTTAACGATGCCCGCCGCACAGGCTTGTCAGCCATTGCCGCGGCAACTCTCAGCCCACCATTCCCCATTGTATAATCACGCCTTGTGTTTTCTACCGGGTATGGTATCGGTGCATTGGCGGCTTTTTCGACTGTTTCTGGTTGCTCAGAAACGTTTTCCGTCTGCCCTGGCTTCTGGACATCATGTCCAGAAGTTTCCTGCCCTCCGTTTTCTTCCTCCGGCACATCGTCCATGCCAATCGCATCATCCCCCTTTTCGTCCATATTGAGCAAGGCATTTAAGGCAGATAATCGTTCCAGTTTCTCCACAAGCTCCGCTTCCTGTGCGAACGGCTTTGTGACTTCCGCTTTTGCGGTTTCAAGCTGTCGCTCCACGGTTTCCAGTTTCGTCTGCGCTTCGGAAAGCTGTTTCGGCATGGATTCCAGGGCGTGGTTGATACGGGCAATGTTGCCGAGAGGGTCAGAACCGACTTCTAAGTTATGGGAAAGCTGCCCTTTTAAATTCATCACAAATTTGTGATTGAATGAATCAAAGGACACCGCCATTTTAAATCCAGCATACTCCCCGACCGTGGCAGGCACATTGACCGTTTTCATCTCCTTGCACATCTCCATAAGGGCGGTTCCGGCTTCTTTTTTATCCGTATAAGCCTTATCCCCGACTTTCATAAAAAACTGCTCTTTATCTGCCGGGAGATTTGCTTTTGCGGTCTGAATGTCAGCTTCCATGCCCTCTATCCTCTCTTTCAGAATGGCTATTTGCTGCGGATAGTGCTTTGCAATATTATCCTCAAGTTTATATTTCTGGCTGGTGTGGTTCGCCTTCATCAGTTTCAGCTTTGATACCTGTATGTCGAGATCATGAGGTAAGCACAGTCTGTCGCCAACTTCGACAGCACCATACTCCCTCCTAAAACCGTACTTACACCTCTCAGC
>NZ_CALPCY010000045.1:0-39322 GCF_943193115.1 Otoolea muris | reverse complement strand
GGTTCCCGAGTGGCCAAAGGGGGCAGACTGTAAATCTGTTGCGTCTCGCTTCGGTGGTTCGAATCCACCTCCATCCATTTATAAACAGTTATATTTTATCTGTTTATTGCATAAAATAAAATAAATACCGCGGGGTGGAGCAGTCTGGAAGCTCGTCGGGCTCATAACCCGAAGGTCGTAGGTTCAAATCCTGCCCCCGCAATTTTTTATGTCTGGAAGCAGGATTTCTGTTTGATAATGCACAGAACAGATGTTGGACAGGCATAAGAGATAAGCCCAGATAGCTCAGTTGGTAGAGCAGAGGACTGAAAATCCTCGTGTCACTGGTTCGATTCCGGTTCTGGGCATTTTCATTTTATATGAAATGGGATATTAGCTCAGGCGGTAGAGCACTTGACTTTTAATCAAGTTGTCCGGGGTTCGAATCCCCGATGTCTCATGCGTAAGAAAATGCGAAAAACCTTTGCGATGTAAGGGTTTTTCGCATTTTTAAGTTGGTTTTGACAGTGACAGATTTAGCTGTTATAATCGGAAGGTGTATTATGTAATTGGAATGAAACGGTAACAGTACGCTATATTGCCGGAAAGGGGAATGAACGTTATATGACAGACAGAGTAAAGAGATATGTACGATTATTTATTTTGATTGGAGTTATCATCGCTTTTCCTATGCTCGGAGGCTGTAAAAAGTCTGATATGGAAGGAGGAGCTGTAAAAGCGATGGCAGATGCGGATCAGGAGGCTGCAGAGGAATCCCGGGAGGATTCTTATCTGGGCGGAGCAGAACTGCGGCTTTTGGCTTCTGCGGATGGGGGGCAGAATCTTTCGTGCGTGATCCGTACCAGCGCGGGCAGCGTGATTGTGATAGACGGCGGTCGTCCAGTGGACGACGCGCATCTGATGGAAGTGATCCGGTCTATGGGCGGAACGGTTTCGGCCTGGCTGATTACACATCCTCATGATGATCACATCGGGGCGCTGACGAATATTTTGAATCGGGATCCAAGACTGGAATCCTTGAAGCCGATTGAGATAGAGCATATCTATTATTCATTTCTTGATGAAGACGAGTATGAAAAGGGCGAGAATATGCAGCGGATGGAGAATCTCCGGAATCTTTTGAAGGCTTTTGAAAATGTAGAGCCTGAGAAGCTTCACACGCCGCTGGAGCCGGGATTTAACTTTACAGTGGACGACGTGTCTATAACGGTTTTGAACGAGCCCTTTGCCTGTCCGGAGAATACCTTTAATAACAGCTCTGTGGCGTACCGTCTTGATGTGAATGGAAAACGCATCCTGTTTCTCGGGGATATGGGCTGGCAGGCCGGGGAAAATTTATTGAAGGTATGCAGGCCGGAGGATATGAAAGCAGATGTGGTTCAGATGTCGCATCACGGACAGGACGGGGTGGAAAAGGACGTATATGAAGTCATAGCGCCTGAAATCTGCCTGTGGCCTACGCCTCAGTGGCTCTGGGACAACGAGAAGGACGGCGAGGCCGGAAAGGGCTCTTTTAAGACGCTGATTGTGCGCGGCTGGATGGAGTCACTGGGCGTAAAGCGGAATTTGTGTGTTAAAGATGGGGACCAGATTCTGAGATAGGGTTGTGCGAAACAGATCTGAGGGAGGAATCAGCATGAAGCGGCGTTCTCTTTTAAAAGAAACGATGGTTTTGGCGCGTACAGGCGATATAAAGGGCTTTGAGAGCTTTTATATTCTGACTGTGCAGGACACGTTTGGAAAAGCGTCCGCATTGATGAAGGATGTGGAGAAAGCGGAAGAGCTTCTGATGGATATTTACCTGTCTCTTTACAGGCAGGCGCATACGCTGCCGTTGGAGGAAGAGGATCTGAATGACCGGATCGAGGAAGAGATCTATCATCAGGCTGAGAAATTTCTGGGCTCCGATATGGGGAAGATCGATGGGGAAGCAGGCTATGAGACGCTCAGTGAGGAGCGGGCGGTCGCGCTGTGGCTGAAGCTGGAGGAGCTGGCGGGATTTAACAGGGAAGAGCCCGAGGAGGAAAAGAATACCTGGATTTCATATGCGTATGCGCTTCTAAAGGTATCGATCACGATAGGGCTTTTGATCGTCACTGTGGCGCTGTTTTATAAGGGCTGGCAGCGTTTTATCGAGGGGGATCCTCATGCGGGAGAAGAGGCTTTAAGTACGCAGCTTGAGACACTTTCTCAGACAGAGGCGGAAACAGAGGAGGAAATACAGCTTAAGGAGCCGGGCTGGGATCAGAGTCCGGATCGCAGGCTTTTTTATGTCACTAAAGAGGGCGTATTGGCAGACGGGCCGATCGCGATTGGAAAGCAGATATTGACATTTTCCCGAAATGGGGAGCTGACGATGATTGGGCCAAACCGGGAGGCGGAGGGGAATCGCGGCCTGAGTTTTGACGAGGCTGTCCGCTATGAGGTGAAAAACGGCGATATTTACACAAAAGATCCCGGGACAGGAGAGGAGAGCTGCGTGGTTCGCAACGGACATGTGGCCAGGGCGGATATACGCTGCGGCAAATTGTGGTATATCTGTGAATACCAGGTTCCGAATACCAGCCAGGTTAAGACTACGATTTACCGGGCGGAGCCGGATGGCGCCTCCTCTGAGGAAATCTATACGACAAGCGCGCATTTGCCGGCGGACGGCTTTCAGATGACTTCAGAGTGGATGTATTTTCTGTCAAATGGAACGCTGTTTAGAAGATATCTCGAGGATGAGCATATCGAGTACATGGCCCAGGATGTGGAGTTTTATTTTGCCTGGGAGGATACGGCGTATATTATGAAGGATCGGACGCTGGAGTGCGTTTCTGAAGGGGAGGTCTATTCCGGGACGGAAGCAGGCTTCCGGATAGAGAGGACGGATACGGGCTTTGCGCTTCTGAATATGTTTGGGGAGGAGGCGCTGGAGAGCGGAACCGGAGAGGTTCAGGCCGGAGACAGGCTCTATTCGCTGGAGGACAGCGTGATTACCTCTGTGCGGCCGGCAGCCCGGAAAATCAACGATGTGGAGTATTATATTGAGAAAGAGGGCCCGGAGCAGCGAATCTATGTGAGGGATTCGGCGGGGTCTGCGATGATGGCTGTTCAGGAGGGCCTGTCAGTGGATGCGATCTGCATGGTGGAAGACTGGCTGTATTACAGCGCGAGGATTGAGCGGTACGGCGATGAATGTGAGAGCCAGATTTACCGCGTGAATCTTAAGACCATGGAATTGGAGCAGGTGGGGACAAGCTTTAGAGGATTTATGAGGAATCTCTATTATTTTGATAATATTCAGGCTATTTTGGGCGAATATATCCCATCCGTAGCGGATCCGGAGCAAATCCACGGTTCTATCGCAAATGTCTCGGTGGAAACAATTGATATCTTAAATGATACGCCGGCGCGCCCGGATTATGATGGAAGCGATATGCTGGAGCTCGTGATGGCGGATCGGGATCAGGTGTACTGTCTGTACCACAGGTGCAGCTATGACGGCGAGTCGGGCAATTTTTTGTGGGAATCCACAGACGCCCTGGAATTTGAATTAAGCGGCTTTGGCGCAGGAGGCTGAGGGAACATGTCAGAAAGGACAGAGGAGGCGGGACTTCTTGGGAAGCTTGAAGGGTATGGGAGATCGGACGCATATCCGTTCCACATGCCAGGGCACAAAAGACAGATCAGATTGGGGATAACTTCGTTTCCGAACCCGTTTTCTGTGGATATTACGGAGATTGAAGGATTTGATAACCTGCACCGGCCGGGAGGAATTTTGCGGGAAGCCATGGAGCGGGCGGCCGGGATCTATGGCTCGGAAAAGACGTATTTTATGGTAAATGGAAGCACAGGCGGGATTTTGAGCGCTGTCTGCGGACTGACAAGGCCAGGGGATGCGATCCTGATGGCCAGGAACTGCCATAAAGCGGCTTATCACGGCGTGATGCTGAATCAGCTTAGGCCGGTGTATGTATATCCCAGACAGATTCAGGGGTGGGGTATACAGGGAGGCGTTTCCGCCGCCGAGGTGGAGAGGCTTTTGCGCGTTGATCAGAAGGAGAGAGGCAAGGCCGCTGAACATAAAGAGCAGGGGGGCGCGATAAAGGCGGTATTTATCACGTCCCCTACGTATGACGGCATTGTGTCAGATATCAGGGGGATTGCAGAGGCGGCGCACCGCTACCGGATTCCTCTGATTGTTGACGAGGCCCACGGAGCGCATTTCCCTTTTGGAGAGAGCTTTCCTGAATCTGCTCTGGAATGCGGGGCGGACGTTGTGATCCAGAGCCTTCATAAGACGCTTCCGTCTCTGACGCAGACCGCGGTTCTGCATGTAAAGGGAGAGCTGGCGGATGCAGAGGAAATTGAGCGGTATCTGTCTGTATTTCAGACCTCCAGCCCTTCTTATGTGTTTTTGGCGTCGATGCAGAACTGTGTGGAGTTCATGGACGGAAAGGGCCGGGAGGAAATGCGTTGTTTCGCGGCGCGGCTTGGAAGATGGATGGAAAAGGCCGGATCGCTTCAGTCGCTGCGGGTGCTGACCGATGAGGAATGCGGGCTCGCAAAGGGGGAAGCAAGGGATCCGTCAAAGATTCTCGTCTCGCCGGCGGGAAGCGGGCTTACAGGCACAGAGCTTTCGGGAATTTTGAGAGATCGGTTCCATCTGGAGGCTGAGATGGCGTGCAAAGGCTATGCGCTTTTTATGACCTCCTTTATGGACAGCGAAGAGGGCTTAAAACGGCTCTGGGAGGCCCTTTGTGCGATAGACGAGATGAATATCGGGAAGATGAAAACTGAGGATTCTAAGAGCATTACAGAGCGTCTGGGCGCGGGATGTGGAAGCACAGGGCGGATCCGGCCGTCGGATGCCTGGAGAGCAGGAAAAGAACGTATTTTTTATAAGGACGCCTGCGGCCGGATCAGCGGCGGCTTTATCACGCTCTACCCGCCGGGGATCCCGATGGCGGTTCCGGGGGAGCGGATTACAGAGAACATCACAGAATGGATTTGCGAGAGCAGGGGGATGGGCCTGACAGTGGAAGGCGTGTCAGAGGACGGAAAGGTTGAAGTGTGCAGCAGTTCAGGTTGTCTGAACGGTTACTGAAGCGCTGGCGGAAGGAATTCGTTACTTTTCACGGGGCTCATCTTCTTGTCCGGCATAGCCGGACAAGAAGCATCGGGCGTTCGCCCGATGTGGAAAACTGACAGAAAACAGCCTTACAAGCAAGCTTGACGTCTGTTTTCAGCCAGTTTTCCCCGCCCTGTGAACTGTAACAGGAATTCTGGATGACATTCACCACTATGCATCTATGTGATATTGTGATATACTAGAGCGTGATTAAAAATGCTCTGAGAAGCTTAAGAGGGAGGAAAAATAATGGCAGGGTTCCATGATATTATCGGACATGAGATGGTAAAGGAGCATTTACAAAAGGCAATTGAATACCACAAGGTTTCTCATGCCTATATATTATCAGGCGAAGAGGGGATGGGGAGAAAGACCCTGGCAAAGGCGTTTGCCATGACGCTTCTTTGCGAGAAGAGCGACAAGGAGCCCTGTATGAAGTGCCACTCCTGCCGGCAGATATTGTCGGGAAATCATCCGGACGTCATATGGACGACGCATGAGAAGCCGTCAAGCATCGGCGTGGACGATATCCGGACCCAGGTGAATGACACGGTGCAGATCAAACCCTACAGCAGCGCGTACAAGCTTTACATCGTGAACGAGGCGGAGAAGATGACGGCGCAGGCGCAGAACGCCCTGCTTAAGACGATTGAAGAGCCGCCGTCCTATGCGGTCCTGATTCTTATGACAACGAACCAGGATTCCTTTCTGCCCACGATTCTTTCAAGATGCATTCAGCTTAAGCTGCGGCCGTTAAAGGATCATGTGGTCAGCGGGTATCTTACGGAGACGATGGATATTTCAGAGCAGAAGGCGGATATTTACGCGGCGTTTGCCAGAGGGAACCTGGGAAAAGCCATTCATCTGGCGACGTCGGAGGAGTTTGCCCTGCTGTACAGGATGGTTTTGAACCTTCTCAAAAATATAAAGGATATGGATATTGCGATGCTTTTGGATTATATCAAAAAGCTGCAGGAGGATCAACTTGATTTAGACGAATGTCTTGATTTTATGCAGCTCTGGTACCGCGATATCCTGATGTTTAAGGTGACCAGGGATATGAATTCGCTGGTTTTTAAGGAAGAGTATTCGACGGTCAGCGGGCTCTGCCAGAAGAGCTCGTACGAGGGGCTGGAGATGATATTGAAATCAATTGAAAAAGCAAAGCTCCGCCTGAAGGCTAATGTGAATAAGGAGCTGGCCCTGGAGCTGATGCTTCTCACAATGAAGGAGAATTGATTGTATGATAAAGGTTATCGGAGTCAGATTCAGGAAGGCCGGGAAGGTTTATTATTTTGATCCGGCCGGTATGGAGATAAAAACCGGGGATCATGTGATTGTGGAGACGGCGCGCGGGGTTGAGTTCGGCGAGGTGGTCTTGGGCGCGCGCGAGGTGAATGAGGAAAAGGTCATCCAGCCGCTTAAGTCCGTGATCCGCATGGCGAACAAAAATGACGAGGAGATTGAGAGGCGGAATAAGGAGAAGGAAAAGGAAGCCTTTCAGATCTGCCTGCAGAAGATCAAAAAGCATGAGCTGCAGATGAAGCTGATCGATGCGGAATATACATTTGACAACAATAAGGTGCTGTTTTATTTTACCGCGGACGGGAGGATCGATTTCAGGGAGCTTGTGAAGGATCTGGCGTCGGTGTTTAAGACGAGGATTGAGCTGCGCCAGATCGGGGTGAGGGATGAGACGAAGATTATGGGGGGCATCGGCATCTGCGGAAGGTCGCTTTGCTGCCATTCATATTTATCAGAGTTTATCCCGGTATCGATCAAAATGGCAAAGGAGCAGAATCTGTCCTTAAATCCCACGAAGATCTCCGGCGTGTGCGGCAGGCTGATGTGCTGCCTGAAAAATGAGGAGGAGACATACGAAGACTTAAACAGCCGGCTTCCGGGCATTGGGGATTATGTGACCACAGACGACGGGCTGAAAGGAGAGGTTCACAGCGTGAGCGTCCTGCGCCAGCTTGTAAAGGTGATTGTGACCGTGGATCGGGATGAAAAGGAGATCAGGGAGTATAAGGTCGAGCAGCTTAAGTTCCGGCCAAAGCGCAGGAAGGAACGGGTCAACGTCAACGACGCGGAGTTAAAAGCGCTCGAGGCGCTTGAGAAGAGGGAAGGAAAGTCAAAACTCAATGACAATTGATGTATACGAGGGGGAGCGCATCGACGAGTTGCACAGGAACGGCTACCGAATCATCCAAAAGAAGGACGGATTTTGCTTTGGCATGGACGCGGTTCTTCTGTCCGGGTTTGCCGCAGTAAAAGAGGGTGAACGGGCGCTGGATCTGGGGTGCGGGACAGGTATCATCCCATTGCTTCTGGAGGCAAAGACCAGGGGCCGGCACTTTACGGGCCTTGAGATTCAGAGGGAGATGGCGGATATGGCGGCCCGCAGCGTAAGGCTGAACAGGCTTGAGGACAAAATCGATATCATAGAAGGCGACATCAAAGAGGCGGGCCGGATCTTCGGCGGGGCCTCTTTTGATGTCGTTACCGCAAACCCGCCTTATATGAATGACAGCCACGGCCTTAAAAACCCGGATCTTCCCAGGGCGATTGCGCGCCATGAGGTGCTGTGTACGCTCCAGGATGTGGTAAGGGAGGCGGCGAAGGTGCTAAGGCCCGGCGGGCGGTTTTATCTGGTACACAGGCCGCGCCGCCTGATTGAGATTATCACAGAGCTGGCCGGATACGGCCTGGAGCCGAAACGGTTGAAATTCGTCCACCCGTTCGCGGACAGGGAGGCCAAGATGGTCTTGATCGAGGCCGCCAGGGGAGGCCGATCGTTTGTCAGGGTGGAAAAGCCCCTGATCGTGTTCCGCGAGCGGGGAATTTATACGGATGAGATCAATGAAATCTATGGATACTGACAGGAAGGCCGATATGCAGGGAAAATTATATTTGTGCGCGACGCCGATCGGAAATCTGGAGGATATCACGTTCCGGGTTCTGGAGACGCTGAAATCCGTTGATCTGATTGCGGCAGAGGATACAAGGCACAGCATCAAGCTGTTAAATCATTTTTCGATCAAAACGCCGATGACCAGCTACCATGAGTATAATAAGGTGGAGAAGGCGAGGGCTCTGGTGGAGCGAATGAGGGAAGGCGTAAACGTGGCCCTGATCACGGACGCGGGGACTCCGGGGATCTCGGATCCGGGGGAGGAGCTGGTAAGACAGTGCTATGAGGCAGGGCTTGAGGTCACGTCGCTGCCCGGCCCGGCGGCCTGTATCACAGCCCTTACCATGTCCGGCCTGTCCACAAGGCGGTTTTGCTTTGAGGCGTTTCTTCCGGCTGATAAGAAGGAAAAGGAATGGATCTTAAAGGAACTGCAGACGGAGACGAGGACAATCGTCCTTTACGAGGCGCCGCATCATCTGGTGAGGACGCTGGAAGAGCTCTGCGCGGCGCTGGGGGACCGGCGGGCCTCGATCTGCAGGGAACTCACGAAGAAGTATGAGACAGTATTTCAGACAACGCTTGCCGAAGCGGTCGCGTATTACAGGGAGCATGAGCCCAGGGGAGAGTGCGTGATCGTGATCGAGGGGCGCGCGATCTCGGAGATAAAAAAAGAGGGGAGAAAGACGTGGCAGAGCATGTCTGTGGAAGAACATATGGAGTATTATATTTCACAGGGATATGAGAAAAAGGCAGCGATGAAGCAGGTGGCGGAGGATCGGGGGATCAGCAGGCGGGACGTGTACCAGGCGCTTTTATAAGCCGGCAGAGAGGCGCTTCACAGCGGCTTCGGCCGGCCTGTATAGAAGTCACGTTTTTATTCCCGCGAGCAACCAGCCAAGTGGGCATGCTTGCATGCACATTTGGCGACTGCCGCGAGGGTCAACAACTCCGCTGCTTGTAGCGGGGTTGTTGACTATTTATCAGGAAATTTTCAATTTTGCATGAAGAAATCCTGTTCGGTTCTGAGAGGATATTCGATGATTTTTTTCTGGTTCAAATCCTCAGATTTCATCATAACGGCTGTGATCCGGCTGTTTTCATAAGTTTTGTAATACAGCGCTCCCTGGGAGGCGTTGATGCAGCAGGAGTAGATGGTCTGATCATATTTTCCGTCCGGCGTGAGCACGCTGCCGCGGACGATGGATACGGAATCGAGCAGGTGGAACAACTGAGTTACGCTGCTGGCTTCCGTGTCCCCGCATACAGAGTTGTTTTTATAAAAGGCGGTTCGGACAAAGCGCGATGCGGGGGAGTTGTCGCCGGGCAGGCCGATTGCGCCAAAGCCCTGGCCAAAGGGCGACAGGGGACATACGGAGTTATTTCCAAACCGATCCTTCGGATATTCGGCGGTGAGGTTCAGATACTGGCTTAAATTTGTCATCTGAAAATGAAAGACCGGGTTGTTGGTCAATACGCCGACCGGATTATCATATACGTTGATCCCGCTTTCCACGGCCTCTAAGGTGATGGATCGCTCGCTGTCCGCGATGTGCCAGTGCAGGGGCGAAACCGGAAGGGAGCTGCTGAACGGGATGGAGATAATATCGATCATTTCAATGACCTTTTCAGCCTCCGCGACTGTGCAGCAGGAGCCGAGAATGCGCGGGATCAGTTCAAAGGGGGCGATGGCTTCCTTATTTTTTTTGCATGTTTCAGAGTAATGGGCATTGTCAGGGAAATTCAGCCCCGCTATGCATAAGCCTTTTTCATTGGCAGCCTCTGCATAGAGAGGATATCCGTCCGATACAGAGGAGATGCCGATCATTGCGTAATGATTCAGCATCACGCCTGCCTCGCGGAAGAAAAAGGGATAGTTTCTGGGGGTGATGACCACCTTTTCCCCAAATCCACACTCCAGATCCAGGGTTCTCCCAAAATAAAAATCTTTCGTTTTCATTGCAATACTGGTACACATAGAACATTCCTCCAATATATGAAAAATAAAGTTTACACCCGGCAGAATGGTGTTTTTGCTGCAACAGAGTTTATAAATAAAAAACAGCCGGGAAACGGTAGTGAAAGGAAGTTTCTTTCGTACCGTTTCAGCCGGCTGTTTCATCAAGGGGCTGTTGACTGAGCTGTTAATAACTGATTATGTGGCTGTTAAAACCGGAATACGGCTGTGCCGTAAGCTGGAAGCGAATATTCAAAGGAGTAGGGCTGGCCGTCGCACTCGCTCTTTTCAGAAGCGTAGGCAGCGCCTTTTTCATTTTTACCGTACAATCCGTGTTCATTGTCCAGAAGAAGCGTGTAAAAGCCCTTCTTGGGAACCCCGACGCGGTAGTCGTCGCGGGCGACGGGCGTGAAATTGCAGATGAAGAGAAGGTTCTTCTTCTGAGTTTCATCGCGGCGGATGAAGCTGAAGATGCTTCGGTCTCCGTCGTTGGCATTGATCCATTCAAAACCCCTGTAATCTCCGTCAAGGCTGTAGAGCGCCGGATAGGAGCGGTAGAGGGTAAGGAGGCCGCGGACATAATTCTGCAGATCCGCATGGAGCGGTTCATTCACCAGATGCCAGTCTAAGGATACTTTTTCGTCCCATTCGTGGAACTGCCCGAAATCCTGTCCCATAAAGAGTAGCTTCTTTCCCGGATGGCCGAGCATAAAGGTGTAGCCAACCTTTAGGTTTGCGAATTTGTCCTCATAGATGCCGGGCATTTTGTTGATCATCGAGCATTTCAGATGGACAACCTCGTCATGGGACAGCACGAGAACAAAGTTTTCGCTGGTGCAGTAGGTAATGCCAAAGGTCATTTTGTTGTGGTTATATTTGCGGAAATAGGGATCGAGCTTCATGTATTCCAGGAAATCGTGCATCCATCCCATATTCCATTTGAAGGTAAAGCCAAGGCCGTCGTCCTCAGGACGGTGGGTTACCTTCGGCCAGGCCGTGGATTCCTCGGCGATGATGATCGTCCCGTCTTTTCGCCCGGCGATGATGCTGTTTAAGTGCTTGAAAAACTCCATGGCCTCGAGGTTCTTGTTTTCTCCGTATTTGTTGGGAACCCAGCAGCCGTCCTGACGGCCGTAATCCAGATACAGCATGGAGGCGACGGCATCCACGCGCAGTCCGTCAATATGGTATTCTTCCAGCCAGTAAAGCGCATTGGCGATCAGGAAGTTGGATACCTCGTTTTTCCCGTAATCAAATACCTTTGTGCCCCAGTCCGGATGTTCTCCCTTTCTGGGATCCGCATATTCGTAGAGCGCCTGCCCGTCAAAATCGGCGAGGCCGTGCGCATCTTTGGGGAAGTGGGCCGGAACCCAGTCCAGGATAACGCCAATCCCCTTTTTGTGCAGATAATTGACAAAATACATGAATTCCTTCGGAGTTCCGTAGCGTGAGGTGGGAGCAAAATACCCGGTCACCTGATACCCCCATGATCCGTCGAAGGGGTGCTCGGCAATGCCCATCAGCTCGACATGGGTGTAGCCCATGCGTTTTACATAGTCAGCCAGCTCGTGGGCGGCTTCCATGTAGGAAAAGCAGCCGTCCCGCTCCTGTCGGTTCTTCTTTTTCCAGGATCCCAGATGCGCCTCGTAAATAGCCATCGGGGATTTCAGGGGATCAGATGCGGCCCGTTTGGCAAGCCAGGAGGAATCGCTCCACTTAAAGTCAGATATATCGCTTGTCACAGAAGCCGTGCCGGGGCGGTATTCCGCCGAAAATGCATACGGATCCGCTTTGAACAGGATCTTCCCGCTGGGGGTTGTGATGGCAAATTTGTAGAGCTGTCCATAGGCAAGGCCGGGCACAAATGCCTCATAAATCCCGCTGTCCTCCGCCTGAGTCATAGGATTCAGATCCGGGTTCCATCCATTGAAATCACCGACTACGCTGACAGACGCTGCATGGGGCGCCCACACGGCAAAATAATAGCCTGCCTGACCGTGGTATGTAAGCGGATGCGCGCCCAGCTTCTCATAAATCCGGTAGTGGCGTCCCTCGCCGTACAGGTAGCGGTCCAGTTCACCCAGCATGCCGTAGCCGCTCATTCTGGCCGGTTTTAAATCCCCCTCCTGTTTATGTTCCGCCCTGGCTTTTCCTCTCGCATTCGATGCGGGATGCGCGCCTGCTTTTTTGCGTTTTGTCATAATTGTTACCCCTCCGTAATTCTGAAGATAACTGCTGAGTTACCTTCTAATTCTATGTTAATATGGCTGTTTTCAACCGGATATTTTTTTCCTGCAATGAGATCCGTACATTCCGCCTGCGCAGTCCCGATGGGCAGGGGAATGGAAAGCGCGGCCGTCTGGTCGTCGTTATTCACGGCCGTGATCAGAATATGGCCGGTTCCGTACCTTGCAAAGGCATACTGACGGTTGGTGAGCAGAAGCTCCTTATAGGCTCCTCCGTGAAGCGCTTCCTCCTCTGTATGGATGTGCGAAAGGGCGCGGATCAGCGCAGTCAGCGCGCATTCCCGCGAGGAGAATTCCGCCGGCTCAACCGCCGGGCGCAGCATGTCATCGCAGCTTTTCGTCCTGCGGCCTTCGATGCCCCATTCGCTGCCGTAATAAATGGACGGTATTCCGGGCAGCGTAAAGAGTAAGGTATATAAGGGCGGCAGATGCTCCGGATTCGCGAGCTTGCTGGCAATCCGATCCTCATCATGGTTATCAACAAAAGTATAGAGGCTGCGGCCTACTGCTTCCAGCCTGCGCACATTATGCGCCAGCTCGAAATAGTTGTGATCATTATGTGCGGAATAAATGCTTTTATGCATCTCATAATTGGTGACGGAGTGCAGCATCCCGCGGTTTACCCAGCGGGCATAGTCTCCGTGTATGACCTCGCCCATAAGCCAGAAATCGGGTTTTATGGTATCAGCGGTCTGGCGCAGCTCTTTCATGAACTGGAAATCAAGGACATTAGCACAGTCTAAGCGGATGCCGTCAATATCAAATTCGCTTACCCAGAAACGGACGACATCCAGAAGATAGGCGCGCACCTCGGGGTTTGGCAGGTTCAGGCAGGGAAGCTCCCAGACGCCGTGCCAGGATTCATAGCCAAAGGGATCGCCCAGAGGGGTTTCCCAGCCAAAATTGACGCCCTTGTACCAGCCGCGGTAAGGGGATGCCTCACGGTTTTTCTGAATGTCCCGGAAGGCAAAAAATTCCCGGCCTGTATGGTTAAAAACACCGTCCACAACGATGCGGATATCATGTTCATGGCAGAGTGAGACAAAGGACTGAAAATCGGCGTTATCCCCAAGGCGGCGATCTACCAGCCGGAAGTCCCGTGTATCATAGCCGTGTGAGGAGGACTCAAAAAGCGGGCCGATGTAAATAGCGCTGCAGCCCAGATCCTTTATATGGGGAATCCACTGGCGCAGCTCGTCAAAACGGCAGGCTGTCCGGCCGTCCTGCGGATGTCCGTCTGCCGGCGCGTCCTGCAAAAAATTTTTTTTCGGCGCTCCGGTCATACCAAGCGGGTACATATGATAAAATACGGCTTTTTCATACCAGGTGTTCATGATGGTTCCTCCTTGATTATACCTGGACCTCCTGGTTTTTGATTCGTTTCAGAAGGAACTGGTATCTTAGCTGTGCAGCTTTTAATTCATAAATATAGCAGTCAATCAGCGTTGGATCCACCACATGCTCAAAATGGTTCATGGCGGAATCGATATGTCCAATCGCTTCATTGAGTTGTTCCAGTAAATCCGGATCCGGATCCACTTTTTTGCGGAATTTCTTTTCCTGTCTCGATGTTTTCATGTATGTCACTCCTGCCTTCCATAAAAAATAGGTGCTGTGTATGCAGTAACCAGTATGCACAGAATCTGGAAAGTTTATACATGAAATCCGCTCTGCCCGGCCCTGCGGGAAGGAGTATAGCGGCTGTTATACGCATCGGTCAGCGACAGGCCGGCCTGCGCCGAAGATGTCCTGGATTTCCTGGCCGAGCTCCATGAGCTGTTTTGTGGTCCTGGAAATAGTAAGATAATAGTAATTCCGCGTTCCGTCGCGCCGGATGGAAATAAGACCGGCGTTTTTAAGTATCTTGAGGTGGTGGGAGACAGCGGGCCGTGAAAGGCTGGTCTGTTCCGTGATCTCGCGCACATTGAGCCCGTGGCGGCTTAGGTTTTCCTCAGACAGATCGCCGCCGCAGCTCTGATAAGCGGCATTTGTCAGGGATTCGATAATCGTGAGGCGTATCTCGTCTCCAAGGGCAATAAACAGGGGCATACATTGATGAAAGTGTTCTTTCAGGCTTTTTACATCGCACACGGCGTTCCCCCTCTTTCTTGGTTTAAAAATTTAAACTAATGTTATTTTACCATTTTTAGGATGTCGCGTCAATGAGAAAGACGAAACAGAAAATAGTATTAGTTCATAAAAATAAGACCTGATTTTTGGTAATATTTTTCGATAAAATGGTGTTGACTTTTTGGTAAAAAGTAGTCATAATAAAACTATATTCGCTGGCGTTCTGATTGCCAGATTCTGAATTTCTTATGTTCTGACAAGGATTGTTCTGAGATTCTGATTGATTCGATGAAAGATTCCGGTTATGAGTGACAGGCTGTTTCTGTATTGTCTGACGGAGGCAGCAGGGATTTTTTAGGTTCCATATGGTTTCATGTGGGATTTGCGAAAAGGAGGCGTGTATTTGCTGAATGGTATGCTGCTTTTATATCTGAGCGGCTGCGCGGTATGCGATTGGAAGACAGGGAAGATCCCAAACAGATGGATCATCCTCTGGCTGGGGCTTTTGGGGGCTGAGGCCGCCTGGCGCGGCGCGGGCTGGCAGCAGTCCGCCTGGCTGGCCTTACGCGTTCCTGCAGGGGCGCTGTGTATTGGTATCGCGCTTTTTCCGCTTTTTCTTTTCCGGATGACAGGCGCCGGAGATATAAAGATGATATCCCTGGTCATCGGAGCTCTGGGGCTCCGGGACGGATGCGAGGTTGTATTCTGTGGTCTGGCGGCGGCAGCCGCATGGTCTTTTATCTATATGGTGCGAAAGCGCATGTTCATGAAACGTATCGTATATTTCCTGAATTTTATAAGAACGCTTTTACTGGCCGGGACGTTTGAGCCGTACTATCTGAGGGACAGGGACGGAAAAGAAGCGGGCTTTTGCCTGGCTCCGTTTACGCTTTGCGGCTTTGCTCTGTGGCTGGCGGCGGGAGGAGGTTTCTGATGAGGCATATTATGGCAGTTTATGATGTGGATACATCGTATGCGCAGCGGTTTGCCCAGGTGGTGAACCAGAAGGAGTCGTGTCCGTTTGAGGCGACAGCCTTTTCGAGCATGGAACGGCTGAAGGAGTATGGAAAGGAAAACAGGATTGAGCTTCTTTTAGTAAGCGCGTCGGTGGGAAGGGAGGAAGCGGAGCAGGCAGGAGCAGACAGGGTGATCTATCTGACCGAAGACGGATCTTCGGAGTCCGGGGATGTTTCCGGCATATATAAGTATCAGTCGAGTGAGAATATTGTCAGGGAAGCTATGGCCTGCTACTGTGAAGATCATGCGGTGCAGGCGTCCGCGCGGCTGAAGGGGGCCAGCATTCTGGGCGTATTTTCCCCGGTGGGGCGCTGTCTTAAGACTTCGTTTGCCATCACGCTTGGGAAGCTGCTGGCGCAGGAGAGCAGGACTCTGTATACGAATCTGGAGGAATATTCAGGACTGTCCATTCTGACAAAGACAGAGTACCGCATGGATCTGTCGGATCTGCTGTATTTCTATATGGGCGGGAATTATAATGTGCTGCGCCTTGGAAGCGTGGTTCATTCTATGGGAAGCCTGGATTACATCCCCCCGATCCGGTATCCGCAGGAGCTTTCCCAGGCCGGGCCGGACGAGATCGCCGGGCTTTTGAGAGCCATCGCGCAGGAAAGCCCGTATGAGAATGTGGTGGTGGATGTGGGAAGCGCGGGGAGGGCGGCGCTTCCGGTTTTAGAGCTGTGCTCCGTTATCTATATGCCGGTGAAAGAGGATCGTATCTCCAGGGCCAAGCTGGAGGAGTTCGACGGGTATCTGGAGGAATCGGGAAACCGGGAGATAAAGAGGCGGATACAGAAGATGAAGCTTCCGAATCTGGGGGCGGCAGGGAGGAGGGAACCGTATTTTGAGCAGCTTTTATGGGGCGATCTGGGCGATTATGTGCGGCAGCTTTTAAGGGGAGGCATAAAGCAGTAAGGAGAGTGTCGGATGGAGGTTCAGGCTGAGAGAAAGGAACGGCTGAAGGCAGCGCTTCTTGCACAGCTCGAAGGGCGTATGCAGGTGGAGGATCAGGAGCTGAGGGAACGGATCGACAGGGCCGTTTTAGAGGAAGGCGGCCAGTGCTACCTGCCGCTTACACAGCGTCTGAAGCTCGGAAAGGAGCTGTTTGACTCCTTTCGCCGTCTTGATATCCTGCAGGAACTGGTGGATGATCCGGATATCACGGAGATCATGGTGAACGGGAGTAAGCATATATTTGTGGAACGGCGCGGCGCGATCACACAGTGGGACAAGGAATTTGAGTCAACCGAGCAGTTAGAGGATCTGATTCAGCAGATTGTCAGCCGTGTGAACCGAACGGTAAACCTCTCCTCGCCCATAGCGGACGCGCGCCTTGAAGACGGATCCAGGGTTCATGTGGTTCTGAAGCCGGTTGCTATCGACGGGCCGGTGCTGACCATACGGAAATTCCCGGAGCCGATAACCATGCAAAAACTGATCTCTTACGGCAGCATAACCACGGAAGCGGCCAGTTTTCTGAATCAGGCGGTCCGGGCCGGGTACAATATATTTATCAGCGGCGGAACCGGATCCGGAAAAACGACATTTTTAAACGCCCTGTCCGGCTTTATCCCCAAAGAGGAGAGGATCATCACGATCGAGGACTCCGCAGAGCTCCAGATCCGCCATATCCCCAACCTGGTGCGGCTTGAAACGAGAGCGGAGAGCAGGGACGGGGCAAAGGAGATTTCCATGCGGGATTTGATACGGGCCAGCCTGCGCATGAGGCCGGATCGGATTATCGTGGGAGAGGTGAGGGGAGCGGAGGCCGTGGAGATGCTGCAGGCCATGAATACAGGCCACGACGGCTCTATATCCACAGGGCATGGAAACAGCCCGGCAGATATGCTGACCAGATTGGAAACCATGGTTTTGATGGCGGCAGATCTTCCGCTGGCAGCGGTAAAGCATCAGATAGCCTCAGCGCTGGATCTGCTGATCCATGTGAGCCGGATGCGGGACAGGAGCCGGAGGGTCGTGGAGATTTCGGAGGTGACAGGGTATGAAGACGGGGAAGTCCGGCTGGAAACCATTTACCGTTTCACAGAAACATCGGCAGCCGGGGCAAAAAAAGTGGATGGAGCTCTTGAACAGGTCGGGGAGCTTAAGCGCAGGGAAAAACTCAGGGAGAGAGGAGTCTCTCTGTGATTATCGGGTATACCGCCTGTCCGGGCCGGAATGGGTGAAGTATATATTTACAGGAACGGGGTTCTGCGCATTGACAGCGTATGTCTTTTACCGGTCTGTTGCTGCATTTCTTTTTCTGCTTCCGGCAGGGCTTTGCTATCCGTTTATAAAGCGGAAAGAGCTTTTAAGCCGCCGTCAGGATGAGCTGAGGCTGCAGTTTAAAGAGGCCATACTGTCCCTGGCCTCGTCTCTCACGGCGGGCTATTCGGTGGAAAACGCATTTTCGGCCGTGATCGCAGAGCTTTGCGAGCTGTACGGAGAGGACGGGATGATCACAAGGGAATTTTCCTATATCGCCCATCAGCTCAGGATGAACCGCACGGCAGAGGCGCTCTTGTGTGAATTTGCCCGCCGCAGCGGCTTAGAGGAGGCAGAGCATTTTGCTGAGATATTCTCCATTTCCAAGAGGAGCCGCGGAGAACTGGTTTCTGTGGTCAGCCATGTCGTCCATGTGCTGGGAGACAGGATTCAGGTGAGGGAGGAGATCCGGCTAATGACAGCGGAAAAACAGTTTGAGCAGAAGTTTATGAACATGATGCCGTATCTGATCGTGCTTTATGTGGATATCTCGTCCCCGGGCTTTTTTTCGCAGATGTATGAAACAGCAGCCGGGAGAGCGGTCATGACATGCTGTCTGGGCGTGTATGCGCTGTCCTGCGCGCTTTCAGACAGGATATTAAAGATAGAGGTATAGCGTTTTTTGGAGGGTATGAAAGGAGGTGAGGAAGATGATGGTGAAAAAGGGGCAGGTTATCTGCGTCCTTTTGGGGATAACGTTGGCTGCGGCTGTCTTTTTTGTGGATACGCTGGATTCTTCCGGAGTGTCACAGGGGCGGCTTATCCGCAATTCTTACGGACAGGGAGAAAAGAGCGAGGAGGTGGTTGTACAGGGGCTTTTAGAGGATGATATCCGGATAGATGTGCCTGTGGCAGAGCGGGAATACGGGGAAGAGGAGGCCGGCGCCGCGATGGACCGGGCGGCGGGGGAGCTATTTGAGGAGATGGCAGGAGGAAGCGCGCCGCTGATCGACGCATCGGGCGCGCCTCGGATTGACGGATCAGGAGCGCTGCGGATCGATGCGTCCGGAACGCCGCGGGCCGATGGATCGGGCGCGGGGCAAGCGGATGAGCGGGGCGCGCCACAGTCTGATAGCTCCGGCGCAGCGCGGGCGGATGATTCAGGTATGTCTCAGATGAACACCGCCCGGGGGATCGCAGTTGAAGAGGGAGGCCGGTTAGAGCTTCCCTCCTGGCTGGATTCGTATGGGATTGCGGTGGAGTGGATTCCGGAGGATACGGATTACATAGGGACAGACGGAAGCATTTATGAGAATTTGTGTCCGGCTGAGGGTAAGAATACGCGGCTGACAGCCCGCATGAGCGCAGGGGCTTATACAGCGGATTATGTCCTTCCGGTAAGGATTGTCCCCAGGAGAAAGGACGGCACGCAGCAGAGGCTGGCCGGGTTCAGCGCAGTTTTAAAAGAGGCGGACAAGAGCCAGAGCCAGACCGGATACCTGATTCTGCCGGATGAATATGAGGGGAGGCAATTGACCTATAAGACGAAGAGAAGCCTGGACTTTCTGGTGTTTCCTGTTTTGGGGATCGCGGCGGCGGCTTTGCTGCCTTTAAACGAGCGCCAGAAGGAGAAAGAGAAAGAACAGTTAAGGCAGCGCCAGATGATGATGGATTATCCGGAGATTGTGTCCAGGCTGGTGGTATTTTCCGGAGCGGGGCTTCCGGTGAGAAAGGCATGGGAGAGGATCGTCTCAGATTATGAAAAGACAGGGGAAAGGAGGGCGGCGTATGAGGAGATGGCGGCAGCCCATCACATGATGCTGAGAGGCATTCCGGAGCTGCGGGCCTATGCGGAATTCGGGAGAAGGTGCCGGAGTCTTCCCTACAGGAAGCTGGCTGGCCTTCTGGAGCAGAATATCAGGAACGGCTCAGAGGGGCTGAGGGCGGTCCTTGAGGCGGAGATGGAGGCGGCTTTTGAGCAGAAAAAGAATCTGGCGAGAAAGCTGGGGGAAGAGGCATCGACAAAACTTTTGCTGCCGCTGTTCATGATGCTGTTCATTGTAATGGCCATGGTATCGGTCCCGGCATTCCTGTCGTTTGGGATCGCTTGAGATGATAAGATGAATTATAACTGTGTACAGAGGAGGAAAAATGAGGATAAGTGAAGAGATCAGAGCGTTTTTTGTGGAAGAAGACGGAGTGGGAGTGATTGAGATAGTGCTGATTCTGGTAGTTCTGATCGGCCTGGTTATTATATTCAAAAAGCAGATCAATACGCTTTTGGACAATATTTTCAAGCAGATCAACAGCAAGTCAAAGGAAGTTTATTAATATTCGGAGGAGGAATCATGCGCAGGGACAGGCTTAAGAGATTGGAAGAGAAGGTAATGTCAGGAACGGCAAAGGGCGGTATCACAGTGTTTCTGAGCCTTATACTGACATGTGTCTGTGCTCTGGCAGGAGGGCTTTTTGAGTCGGCCAGGACGGCCGGGAGCGGCTGGTACATGCAGATGGCGCTGAATTCCTCTCTTGATTCTCTGATGAGCCTGTATCATCGGGATGCGTTTGAGGCGTACCGTCTGTTTCTGCTGGAATTCGAGGATGAAGAGGGCCTGAAAGGAGAAATGGAGCCGTACTGCCGCGCTTATCTGGAAGCGGCTCCGTTTTACCCTCTGAGAGAAGATAAGCTGACTGTCTGCGGGCTGATCCGGATCACGGATGATCAGGGGATTCATTTTGAAAAGGAAGTCCTGGATTTTATGAAGTTCGGCGTCTGGGCGCAGGAGGCGGACAGCGGGGCTTTGGAAGAGTGGTCAAAAACGATGCGGGAAGCAGAGCAGGTTGGGGAGATCGCCGAACTGTATCAGGAAAACGGGAGGAAAATCCTGGCGCTGGAGCAGGCCATAGACCGGATCGGAGACTGCCTGAAGCGTCAGAAAAAGTATTTGGAGGACGCGGACAGGGCCCTTGCTCAGTGCAGGGGAGGAAGGTTCTTATCCATCGCTTCGCGCCTTGAGTCAGAGCTTGACCGGATACCGGGGCTTGCAGACGCATACGAAAGGGAGGCTGACAGCTTAAAAAGGGAGCTGGCAGCTTCTGAAAAAAAGGTAAAGGAAAAAGAAAAGGATCTGGGGGCGGAAGCGCTCTCCCTGACAGAGCAGGAGACGGCGTCATACCGTTCGTATACCGACACAGAGGGAGAACGGCAAAAGGCAGTTGCGAAGACGCGCGAACGGGCCGCTGAAAATAAAAAGATTTTGGAGGCGGCAGTTTCAAAGGCCAGAGAAGTCCAGGACTATATTGACTCCTGGGATTCGGATGACGACGATGAGCTGGACGAGGAAGCGCTCTGGAGCCAGGTATCGGGTATCCTGAACCGGTTCCGGACAGATGACAGCTTTGAGGGCGGCCGCGTCAGGGATAAAAAGAAGATGCGCGTGCTGGAAACAGTCAGCCGCATGGCGGGAAAGGATCTTCTTTCAATCTGTGTTCCGGAGGGAACTAAGGTTTCAGGCGCCGCGCTGGATATGAGAGATTTGCCGTCCGCTCTTGTATCTGTGGGATCAGAGTCGTATCAGATGTCAGCGGCTGTTTTACAGGATGTTTTGGCAGGCGCGCTGTTTACGGAATATGCATCCCGCTTTTTTTCCAGCTTTCGGGCGGAAAAGGAAGGGAAATCTCAGTACGAGAAGGAATACTTCCTAAATGGGGCCCGATCGGAACGGGACAATCTAAAGGCTGCGGTCAACCGGCTGGTTGCGGTCAGGGAGGCATTGAATCTGCTGTATTTATTTCGTGATTCTTCTAAAAGAAACGAGGCGCGGACGCTTGCGCTCGCCATCACAGGGGCGGCGGGAATCGCGCCCCTGACAGAGGTTGTTGCGTTCTTCATCCTTACGGTATGGGCATTTGCCGAATCGGTAGAGGATGTGAAGGTTCTGATGAACGGAGGAAGGATTTCTCTCATGAAGACACAGGGGGAGTGGAAGGTTTCCCTTTCAGGACTGGCTGAATCCGGAAAGCGTATATGGGACAGAGCGCCGGACAGTGGGGACGGAAAAGGACTCGATTATGACGGGTGGCTCAGGATGTTCTTTCTGATACAAGATCGCGTGCAGTTGAGATATCGTATGATGGATGTGATACAGAATAAGATACGCGAAAAACAATCCGGATTTCGGATGGAACAGTGCGCATACCGCGTGGAAGCACAATGGTATGGAAAGGGGGCCTGGATTCCGGTTCAAAGAACGGCGGGAAGAGAGTATTAGGGCTTGCGGCCGCTGTGAAGAATAAATGTATCTGTAATGCGTTCTGCCCGTATGCTTCAGGCAGAGCAGGATGCCCTTTTTCAGGCAATAAAATAATGTGCCTCTCCAAGTACATAAGCCTTTAACAATCAAAAATAAAATACAACTAATAAGACAAAAAGGAAAAAGACCAAATATAGCATAAAAATAAATAGTAAAAATAATTGCTACAATAAAATAATCACAATAAAATGTGAAATGCTGGCCTGAAAAAGGGTATTCTGGTCTGCCTGAAGCATACGGAATATCATATGGAATGGGGGAAAATCGGATGAAAAGGCGTAATATCAGGATTGCATCAGCCAGCCTTACGGTCGAGGCATCGCTGAGTCTTACCCTGTTTATGTTTACCGTGATACTGTTGTCGGTTCCGATGGAGCTTCTGGATATTCAGAGAAAGATCCAGACAGTGATGGAGGATACGAACCGACAATTGAGTCAGGCGGCATATATTTCCAGCAGAGGGATCGAGCAGGGAGAGTTATCAGGGCAGGAGAATGCGGACGAGATATTTGAGATAGCAGATATTTTGGCGGGTCGCGGCGCAGCGATTTATCTAGCCCACCGGATCCGGGATACAGTGGGCGGGAAGCGGATTGAATCTGTGGACTGTTCGGGAAGCGTCATATCGTTGGATGGAGAACGCCTGGATTTGAGGGCTTCATACCGTTTGCGGCTTCCGTTTTCCATATTTGCGCTGGACAGCATCCCTCTCTCGTCGCGGAGCTTAAGACGGGGATGGATTGGGAGCGAGGGCGGGCGGTTTAAAATATCCTCTGAGGAAGAAGAGGATCGCACTATCGTATATGTAGGAAGAGATTCTACAAGATACCATCTTTCCAGGGACTGTCACTATATATCAAATCAGATAAACGAAGTTCCTGTGGAGCAGGTGGGAGGTTATACCAATAATGCGGGAAAGCATTATAAATTCTGCAGCGTGTGTCAAAGAAGGCCCGGAAGCGGGGAGGGGGGCTCTGCCTATATTCTGCCGGGAGGGGAATATTATCACACCCGTGCGGACTGCTCTTCCCTCAGCTATTATGTCAGGGAAGTCCCTCTTTCCGAGGTAAAGGGACTGGGACCGTGTTCCTATTGCGGCGGGGGAAGATAGTCAGGTCTGTGTACAGTAACCGTTCAAAAGCTGTCTAAACGGTTACTGCGTACCTGTTTGGCGCACAAAGGCGTGACGGACGGTTCAGTGCGAAGAAAGGAAAAGGATTGAAAAAATGATACGAATGATTTATTCATTGTTTCTCTTGCAGACAGCATGGCATGATTTGAGAGAGCGGCAGATCCCAATATGGATTTTTTTGCTCTTCGGCGCAGTTGGCGTCGGTGTTGTGTTCCTGTCATTGTCAGGCTTTCCGGGTGGGATCCGCGTGGGAACAGGAATCGGAAGTATAGCGGGTTTTTTACCCGGGATCGCTCTTCTTTCCATAACAGCGTGTACCCGCGGACAGATAGGTTCAGGGGACGGATTCTTTTTTCTCGTATCTGCCCTTTACCTTTCCGTGAGGAATCTTTTGCTGCTTCTGTCATCCGGATTGATATTCTGCAGCGCCTTTTGCCTCGGGATGGTTATATGGGGAGCCTGGAGCGGTGTCAATGTCAGGAAAATGCGGCTGCCGTTTCTGCCATTTTTAATTCCGGCCTGGCTGTGGCTTCTGTTTTTTTGCCAGACAGCCGGATAGGAGGATACTGAGCATGAATAAAGGGACTGCATCAGAAAAATGTTTCAGTCTGGAGGGAAGTTATACAGTGGAAGCGGCGCTTGTTATGTCTGTATCTCTGTTCTTTATTGCCGCCCTTTTGACAGGGATATTTGAGGTTCACAGCCGGGTCGTGGGAAACATGGCGCTGCAGGAGGGGCTGGAACAATGCATCTACACAGAGGAAAAGATACCGGAGGATCTGGAAGATAAGAAACTTCAAAGTCTGCGGGCGTTTTTCCGGTGCGGGGACGCAGAGCTTAAGCTCGGGCAATCCGGGAACAAAGCGTTTGGGGACGTGGAAACGGCTGTGCGGACAGAAATTGTGATAAAAGGGTTTGACCCGGAGAGTTTTTTGAGACTGCTGGCAGCAGCCGGGGTGTGAGTCAGGAGGAAAATGTGGATATTCATTACAAAAGACAGATGAATCACAATTATATGATAATCGATGCGCCTTCTGGAAAGGGCGGATATGAATGCCAGATGCTGGCCGGGAATTCCATAGAGGGTCTTTTAAGATTTAGGGTGGAATATCAGGAAGAAAAACAGCAATTTTACTATGAAATCACGTCTAAGCAGCCGCTTTCCAGAATGTTGGAGAAACGAAGGGCGACGGGGGAGGAGATACGACGCCTGATACTGGATCTCATCGCAGTTCTGAGGCGGATTGAAGAATATCTTCTGAAAGAAGAGCAGCTTCTTCTGGATCCGGAATACATATATGTAGATCCAAACGGCTTTCATGCAAGCCTGTGCCTGGTGCCGGGAATGGAGGGCGATCTTCCGGCTGCGCTGTCAGAGCTTCTGCAGTATTTGTTAGACAGAGTGGATCATAAAGATCGGGACGGCGTGGTGATTGCCTATAATTTATATCAGGAGAGCAGAAAGGAAAATTATGGAATATGTGATTTGATCCGCTGCCTCTCCCCGGGAAATGACTCAATTTTTGATACAGAAGATGGAAAAACAGAGCGCCAGAAAAGAACACAGGACGGGGAGCGGTGGGTAGAGGCAGGGGGATATGGGAAAGGCTATAGGGCGGCGGAAGGAGAGGCGGAAGAAGGAACCGGGGCAGAAAACAGGGAGCGTAGAACAGATACATGGGAGCGGGAAGAAGGGGCGGTAGATATGGAAGCGCTCCAGTACAAGGAGCCCGAAAAACATACCATTTGGAAGGAATGCATACAGGCTGTTTTTATGATAGCAGCGGCAGAGGGTATACTATGGTATTTCATGGGTGAGCCGGGCGTCATGCGATATGGGCTGGCGGCAGCAGGCGGTATTGCGCTCATAATATGTCTGGCGGCAGCCGGAAAACGGATGATGTCAGGACACAGGGATAGAGACAGCGGAAAAGAGAGGGAGCAGGCAGATTCATTACAGGAATACAAAAAAGAGAGCAGGATTACAGGAGAAGAGAGGGCAAAACACGGGGCAGAATATAGCGCCTGGGAAATTCATCCGGAAAGTGAGGACGAATATCGCAGAAGAATACAAAAAAGAGAGGCAGAAGAGCTGGAGCGCAGCAGCGAGGAAGGAACCATGCTTTTAACAAAGGAAGAGAAAAACGCTCATGTGGGGATATTAGAGCCATTAAATAAAGCGGAGGAATCAATTATCATATCGTACGTTCCTTTTATTATAGGGAAACATTCGGAATTATCAGATTATCAGCTCAAATGGCCGGAAATCAGCCGTCTTCATCTCAGAGTAGATAAAAAGGAGGATGTCTGTATTATAACTGACTTAAATTCAACAAACGGGACGGTTGTAAATGGGTATGCATTGCAGGCCAACGAGACGGTAAGCATAAAAAGCGGGGATTTGATTTATCTGGCGGGAATTGGATTTAAGTTTATTGAATAAACAAAAAATCATAAAAATCTTCAATTAAATACAAAGTTTTAAGAATGACTAATGCGATATATCAAATTATATATAATATTTTTGTGTCTTAAAACTACTGATTTGCGTAAAAGTTAAACTTTATACGCTTATTAGGAGTTTTGATAAAAATATTATGGATTAATACTGCACTTTATGTTATAATCATGACCATAAAGGGCGTGTATAGATGGGAAATAAAGGAAAAAGGGCATATATCAATGGTACGTTTATCTCTTTGAATGTATTATATTTTCTTTATCTTGAAATAGCAGGATCATCAGAGAATTCTTTGTTTATGATTGAAAAGGGAGCGATGTATGTACCGCTCATTTTGGAAAGAAGACAGTTTTATCGTCTTCTTACTTCTATATTTATGCACTTTGGAATCAGACATTTATCAGATAATATGTTGATTTTGTTTATTTTGGGAGATAATCTGGAGCGGGCCATTGGACATGTAAAGTACCTGTTTTTTTACCTTTTATGCGGAGTGGGAGCAAATATATGTTCTCTTGTATCAGAGATGAATGTGGCAGGTTATCCAGTCGTGTCAGCGGGAGCGTCAGGCGCGATTTTTGGCGTTGTCGGAGGACTGATCTATGTAGTTGGCGTAAACAGAGGAAGGCTTGAGGATTTAAGCAGCGTCCAGCTACTTATACTTGCTGCGATTACTCTGTATCTCGGATTTACCAGTACAGGAGTTGATAACGCGGCTCATGTCGGAGGTCTTGTGATCGGTATTTTTCTGGGGCTGCTGTTTTACAGAAGTCCCGGTAAAATATAGAATAAGAACGGCATCCAGGGATGCTGGAAGATAAGGGGTGATTCAAATGGTGGATAAAGAATGTATTTTTTGTCGAATTGCCGGAGGAGAGATTCCGTCGTCAACCATTTATGAGGATGAGGATTTCAGGGTGATTTTGGATTTGGGGCCGGCCTCCAAAGGGCACGCACTGATTCTTCCAAAAGAGCATTACAGAGATTTATGTGAGCTCGATCATACAATCGCTGCCAAAGTATTGCCGCTGGCGGGAAGGCTTGGCGCGGCGATGAAAAAGGCTTTGGGCTGTTCCGGATTTAATGTGGTTCAAAATAACGGTGAGGATGCCGGACAAACAGTGTTTCATTTCCATGTTCATGTAATACCAAGATATAAGGATGGAGCCAAAATCGCAGCATGGGAGCCGCAGAAAGCGGATCCGGAACAGCTTAGCCGGCTTAGCAGTAGTATAAAAGAGGCAATGGAGTAATAGGAGATGCGTATGCGGCAGGATGAAAGCGAGCTTTTACAGGCACTGTATGTAGAATATCTTGTTCCGCTAAAAAAGTTTGCCGCTAAGCTGAAGGTTAATGAGGATGAGATCGAAGATTTGGTGCATGAGACATTTATCGAATATTACGAGAGATATCCTCTGGATTGGCCCGAAAAAGTAAGGACCACCATGTTGATACGGATTTTGCGTAGTAAATGGGTGGACATTAACAGAAGAAGAAGCCGCTGTGAATTTTTGAGAATAGATAGTCCGGATGATGAAAAGCTTATTTTCAGGGAACTTCTGGATAATAGCGGAATGGTAAATCTTTTGGATGAAGAGGTTCTGGAACGGGATCTTTACCGCGAGATATGGAAAATAGTAAAAGAGATGAAGAAGGACTGGCGTGATGTAATTATCTTGAGAATTATTGAAGGGTTATCGACAGAGGAGACAAGTGAAATTCTGAATATAACGGGAACAGTATGTCGTTCCCGTCTATCCAGAGGCAAGAAGGAACTGCAAAAGAGGTTAAGGAAGGCTCGGCTTTTTGATATCTAATTTTTCAGGCAGTCATTTATCAGGCCAATTATGGTTTCGACCGCGTTGTTCAGATGGCTTTCAGCCATTCGCTCTATAAAAGTATCGCGGTTTTTGTATGTTTCTGTAATCGCATGGCGAAGCGTGTCAGGGGTCAGGACGTCTTCCTCAAGGACGGTACTAAATCCCTGCTTTGCAAAGGAATTTGCATTCAAAATCTGATCGCCGCGGCTTGCCGAAGCGGAAAGCGGGATCAGGATATTTGGCTTGCGCAGGGCCAATATTTCACAAATAGAATTAGCTCCGGCCCGGGAGATAACAAGATCAGCAGCAGCAAAAAGATGCCGTAAAGGCTTATCTACATATTCGTACTGAACATATCCTTTGGTTCCGATCAGGCTTTCATCCAGATTGCCTTTACCGCAGATATGTATCACTTGGAATACGTTAAGGATTTCAGGAAGAATATTGCGTATTGCCTGATTTACAGTTACAGAACCCAAGCTTCCTCCGATAATAAGAATAACAGGAAGTTCGGCGGACAAATGGGTGTACTGCAGTCCGGCCAGTCGATCTCCGCAGAGCAGCTCCTGCCGGATAGGAGAGCCGGTCAGGACGGCTTTATCGTCGGGAAGATATTTCAATGTTTCAGGAAAATTGCAACATACTTTTTTAGCAGATGGAATGCAGATTTTATTAGCTAATCCCGGAGTCATATCCGATTCATGAATGATGACAGGAATTTTATAGTGCTTGGCAGCCATGACGACAGGAACGGCTACAAATCCGCCTTTTGAAAAAATAACGTCAGGTTTATATTTTTTCATTAACTTTAAAGCCTCTGCGTATCCCTTCAGGACGCGCAGCGGATCTGAGAAATTTTTTAAATCAAAATAGCGGCGGAGTTTTCCTGATGAGATTCCGTCGTAGGGAATCCCGGTTTCTTCAATGAGGCGTCGTTCGATCCCATTGTAAGAGCCGATATAGTGAATTTCAAATTCTTCTTTTTGAAGAGTTGGAAGAAGTGCAAGGTTAGGGGTAACATGGCCGGCCGTACCGCCTCCGGTCAAAATGATTTTTTTCATAGTGTTTCCTCCATAAAATATGGCTGTTCGGAACATATCCTGCACAGCAGATTCTTTACCTGGAACAAAAGTATGCTAAATAGATTTATATATCTAGTATACTAAACAGAAATGAAAAAAAGTCAACCCTAAAGCAGATGAAAAAACAGGCAAAAGCCATATTTTGACCGCAGGAAGCGGACAGACAGGCTTAAAACACGGAGAGAGGAGAGAAGGGAGGTAGAAAATGGACAGAGGCCACAACGGCCCCAAAGCCGATCATGATTTAGATCAATGGTTAAAGCAGGCATTTGGCAAAGACGACGACACGCTTCTGAAAGATTTTCTGCTTGCACAGACCGAAATAAAAGACAACCAGATCCCCCCCGAACCGGAAGACGGGTTTGCTCGTCTGCTTACAAAGATTGAAGAAAGGAGGATAAGGCCTCACTATAATGAAACGGCAGAAACGAACACGCTTACGGCAGGACAAAAGCGCGTGCGGCAACACTATCGCCGCATAAAGCCGTTTCTGCGCATAGCCGTAGCAGTCAGCGCCCTGGCAGCTCTGCTTCTGGCAATGGGGATGACAGTTGGGGCAAAGAGGAGTTATCAGTATAATGTGACGGAAAGAGAGAATATTGGTAGTAACATAGTCTACAATAAAGGAACTGTTGCAGACCAGGAAAATATGCTGGAAGAGGCTTACCAGGAAATTAGCACTGAATTAGGGAGCGATGTGCTGAGGATGGGTTATATTCCTGACAGGATGGAATATAAGATGAGTGAAATAAGCAAAAGCCGAGCTACAATGTATTTTGAATATAAAGGAAAAAAGTTTTACATTGTGCAACAGATAAGGACAGAAGGTAGTTCATTAAATTATCTATCTGATAAAGCGGGACATATGGAAGTTTACAACCCATATATGGATGCTGATATTTTAATTGAAAAAGAATATACTGAAAAGGGAGAATTAGAGTTAAGTGTCCAGATTATTAGTCAAGATTCATATTATTTAATAATGGGTGTTGTGGGAGAAGAAGAGTTTAAAAAAATAATTGAAAATGTGTACATAAGAGAAGCTAACTAAGGAGTAGATAATATTATGAAAAAGTTATGGAAGAAAGTAGTCGTATGTGTATCTGCATTAACAATCTTATTATCATTTACCGCACAGGCATCGGTAACGGTTTCCGATAATGAGCCGGAGGAAATTGTTCTTTTGTCCGAAGATGTAAGAAGAAGTAAAGATGTAGTTGATGGAGAACGTGGCAGTATTGTTGGGGGTGTTAGCTCAGAGATTATAAATGAGAGCGGCGGAAATATCGGTTTTATAATTCAAACCTTATGTTATGTAGAATGCGATAAAATTTCCAACACAGCAATATTAGAAAGATATGATGAAAGCAGAGATAAATGGACTGAGGTTGCCAGATATCAATTCAATGCTAAGAAAGCAGATTTCCCCTCTGGATTGTCAGCATTAACAAATTCAATGACTGTTAAGAACCAGAGGAAGGGCTATTACTATAGAATAAGAGGCATCCATCATGTTGAGGCAGAGGGACAGATTTTAAATTATTCTTCATTAACAGACGGATTATTAATTACGGAATTCGGAAGGTAATAAGAGTTATCCGCTATACCTAATTGAGAATGCCGTGATATATCCTTTTACTTAAGATTTATTCAGAATCAGGCTAAATGAACTGCCAATAACTGCCAATTAAAACAAGAAGCAAAGCCTAATACCGGGGGATAACCGCCGAACATTGACTTTGCTTCTTAATTTCAAGTAAGTCCTGTCTCTGGCCAGTCAAAAAGATAGCCAGGAACAAATTGTCTATCTGAAAGAATTCATTAAAAATGATATCAACCTGCTCTCGTTTTTCACATTCTGAATACTTGTGTCCTCTCAGAAACTCTTAAGCCTTTATTTCACTGGCTCTTGCAAAAAAACTGTTAAATCGCCCAGTTCTGCAACATATTTTTTAACAGGCTTGCTTGTCATGTATTTTTTCTAACCGCTATCCGAAAATAATTGAAAAATAAGCATTTTTTAGTAAATGTAAAACTATCCGCCTAGAGCGTGTTTGAAAAATGCTTTCTGCCAGATGTGCGTTCCGCTTTGTGGGAGATTTGGGCCAAATGAACGCGGCGCAGTGGGCTGCGTTAAGTGAATTTGGCACAAATATGCCGCAAAGTGGGGCGTGCAGATGGCGGGAATGATTTTTCAAACACGCTCTAGTACAGCATTGCCTAAATTTCAGTGAATAAATCACTCGCTGTCAGCGCCCTCTGCACGTCTGCGAAGCCAGACGTAGACACCGCTGCGCCGTCGCTTCGCAGACGCACAGATGACACGAATATCAAGCACTTTTTACTTGCGAATTAATGCAACTCTGTACTAAATAATTTATCCCTGTAGAGCAGAATATGCAATCTATTGTTTTGTTCTGGCTAATTCTATTGCTTCTTTCCCGGATAAATGTTCAATATCTAATTCTATCATACACAAAGGCTTCCATTCTCTGCTAATTGCAGTATTTCGATTTGTTTCTGTATCAGTTGGATAGTATTTTACTGCCAATCGTTCTATTGCGTTTTTCATTTCTATTTCATCTTCCATAACATGAATTTTGCCAAAAGCAATTACGCTTCTGAAATAAGTTGTGTATTCCTCCGGCACGATATGGTCTTGGTCGATTACGCAAAAAGACGCTTTACTGCATTTCTTGATTGCGTCTATTTTATGCCCGCTTTTTGCACCATGAAAAAACAACTTAGAATTGTAATATACATAACTGATTGGAACTGCATACGGGTAATCATTATCTCCTAATAAAGCTAATACACCGGCTGTTCCTTTTTCTAAGATTTCAATACATTTTTTTTCGGATAATATTTGTTTTTTTCTACGCATTTCTCTAAACATTTTTTAACCTCTTTCTGATTTAATATATAATGCAATGCCTGCTAAAGCGACAAAACACTCTGTAACTGGAAAAGAGAGCCATACGCCAGTCATTTTTAATATAAAAGACAGGAAAAATGCCATAGGGATTATCATTAACAATCCTCTTGACAATGAAATGATTTGTGCAGGCAAGGCTTTTTCTGTTGACGTAAAATATGCAGATATAATGATATTAAACCCAACAAATGGAATAGCAGTAAAATACAATTTTAACCCTGCTGCTGCGATTTCCTGTAACTGCATATTCTGTTCACTGTTAAATATGCTTACTATTGGACTGGCTGCAAGTAAAAAAAACAGGTAAATGCCAAATGATATAACTAACATGGTTTTTAAGGCATATTTCAAAATCTGTTTCTGACTTTCATGCTCTCCATATCCGTATACTCTGCTTAATATGGGCTGTGCTCCCTGTGCTATCCCAGTATAAATTGAAATAACCACAAGTGATAAATTTGCAACTACACCATAAGCTGCTACACCGATATTTCCCTGCAAGTGTAGGATAATCGTATTAAAAACTATTATTACAATTCCCGAAGCCATTTCAGTGATAAAGGACGGAACACCTAATGAAATAATATTTCCTGTCAATCGAAAGGAAGGCTTTATCCGCACGAAATGAAACTGGTTTTGTTTTGTAAGCCAATGCTTAGATAAAACAATGAGACTAATAACAGGTGCTAATCCTGTTGCCAATACTGCACCGAATATCCCCATTTTAAGAGGAAAAATAAATATATAATCTAAAATAATATTTGAGAAACTTCCAGTCAACATACCAATCATAGACAATTTAGGATTTCCGTCATTTCTTACAAAACAGATTAGTGTATCATTTGCCATAAATGCCGGGGCAAAAAGTAAAATAACCTGTAAATATGTTTTTGTCATATGATAGACATTTTTATCAGCGCCTAATAATCTTGTCAGTTGACTGGAAAAGAGAATACCTGTCAGCATAAACATGACAGCCAATGCAGACATAATATATATTGTGCTTGAAAAAGATTTATCTGCATTTTTATATTCTTTTTGCCCTCTGTAAATGGAATATTTTGTTGCACCTCCCATTCCAAACATCAGACCGCTTCCATGAACAAAGCTATATATCGGAATAGCTAAATTAAGTGCGGTCAGACCATTTGCACCTAAACCGTTTGAAATGAAAAAGGTATCAGCGAGTATATAACATGATAAGCCGATTATGCCGCATATATTTAATATTACATATTGCGAAAATTCTTTCAGTAGCGTTTTGGTTTTCATAGAGATCTCCTTAAAATACAAAAACGTCAGAACTCTCTATCTTCTCTGACCTAACGATAGAAAGTCTGACGCATAATCTCTTTACCCGGTGGCAAAAAGCAACGTTGTTTCCGGTACACTATTATATACCAAAACAAATTGAAAAGCAATACCTAAAATTTGACTTTGAGTTTTCTTTCTGTAAAATTGTAACAGTTCAGATAGGTCTGCGCACCTGCTGCGCTGACCGTACGAAAACGCGGCGGCAGCAGGCATCTGCCCCATCGCGAAGAGATTTTCATTGGCAGATGCCGTAACAGTTCAGGTTATCTGAACTGTTACGTAAAATTCATTTTACAGAATTCCACGCCGGGAGTACCGCTTCCCTTGCTGCCCTTGATTGTCCGATATACCAGCATTCCCTGCTGGTTTTCGCTTTTCCTTATCAGCGTGACATCAGCCTGCAACAGCCTTATCTATTCACGTCCCGGTTTACCACGTTCCAACAATCCTATCGTTGGATACTTTTAGGCGCTTCCTCTAAGCCCGTGCCCAATCCGAAGAATCTTACCGTCTGTAATGGTATGTGGACGTTTCAAAGCGTTACCCTGTCATTCCACCCGTCAGATTGTCAGTTTTCCTAAGATTTCAGGCTGTTTAGCCTTTCGACTTAGTGCGTAACCTTTTCAGTTACGAACGTGTCGCACGATTGTCGTTGCCGTAGCCCTCCAGTAAGTTGATGACGCCCCATGCGCCGAGGCCGGAGCCCAGAGCAATCATCAGAATTTTCAGGATATCAATCGCACATGCCAAAAAAGCCATAAAGAAAGTCCTCCTTTAATTTAAGAAATATTGGTTTTGTGGTATGGCCGTATCTGGCGGAAACGAAAAAACGCCCCTGTGCTTCAGGAAAATCTGCATAAAGCACAGGGGCGGCATAGTCCAGGATCGTTCTGGAAAGGTATACAGTTGTCAGGGAGGGGCGCGAATCCTCAATAGAACCTCTTTCCGGTGAAAAGAAAAAGCCCGTCAAAGCCAGAGACTTTAACAGGCAGCTACATCATCATACAGCCGGCGCTTCCAAATCCTCCGCCGTGACCTCATAATTGCGGGAGAGGAGAGGCCGGACGCCCCTGATCTGCGGGAGGAATTTCCCACCGTCCATCACAGCCGGTTCGTCCACCGACATCAAATCTTTGCCACATTGTCAAGTGAAGACTTCATTCTTTTTGTTTGTCATACAAGGAATCTTGTAAATGTTCTATAAATATGCTAAACTGAACACAACAACAAATGGGTAGTTGTACTGGGGGAAATTAAATCATTTAGATAATAAATAATAATGGGTAAAAAGATTTAATATATAAGATAATTATGATTCAAAAAATAGAAAATTTATTGCTGTCGCGTTTAGTTTCTTTCAAGTTCTTATTTTGTTTGAATACAGAACGGACAGGAAGAATAAATAACATATGTGCTTGTGCAAGTGGGAAATAACCTGGGTGGTGTGGATTGTATATTGTTTTTATCGGATTTTTGTTGAATATATCTATAATAAATATTAGCAATCTGCAGAAACGTAAGAAATGGAGGAAAAAATGGTCGATTATTCACAATTTGAAGCGAGTGTAAAATCCGGCATCCATGCAGATGTGAGCCGGATACGGCAGAAAGATGAGATAATAAAAGCCGTCGTCAAAAAGAGGAGAAGCTCCGCGATAACCTGCGTGTGCCTCCTGTGCATGGCAGGAATTTCTTTGTTTAAAAGCTGGATTCCCGCCGTTATCTGTCTCCTTCTTGCATTGTTTTTCCTATGGCGGGCCGTCGGAAAATTTTCTGACGAATATTTACGGGAAATGTACGAGGAGGGGCTTTTGGTTCCCGGCATGATCGTGAAAACGGACCCCCTCACCATCATGGCGATCGCAAACATGACCGCGCGGGATGGTGCGGCAACCGTCAATGGGTGCTACTGTCTGGAGGTGAAGGAGCTTGACGGGGCGCAAAAAATTCTATTTGAAAAAATCCCCTGCTCCTGTTTTTTCTGCTATGAGGGCGGCGATTACCATACTTCCTTCCAGCCCCATCCTCTCTATTGGGGAACGGCAGATCAGCAGTCTATTCAAGAGGCGCTAAGACAGGTGGAGGAGGACAACAAAGAAAATGCCAGAGACGAATGGGAGGTGCTCAAGGAGGTTGCGCGGCAGTTCCCTGATCTGGGAAACGGAAACTTAATTTTGCTGGATGAAAATTATGTTCCCTTCGGGAAAAAGAACTACATGGACAGCAACCATAAGCCCCTCAACGAGGAAGCTGACCCAAAGTAATATGTTCCATATTAAGGAAATGCGGATGAAAGCGTTTTCTTAAATATTGAAAGAAAAAGCGTTTGCAATAAGAGACTTGATTAGGGATACAAATGAAACAGAGAATCCGGAACTTATGACAGGGTTTTTAACAGCGCGGGCAAATCAAAATCGGAATTGTTTAGGTAGGCGAAAAAATGGAGAATTGGAGAGAACTTTTGAAAGATAAACCTGTGAAATACTGGATTCGGACTGAAATTGAAGAAATAATAAAGGATAAATCAGTTGACAGAGAACGGTTTTATGAATATTCAGCAAAAAGGACTATAATGAATCCCGTTGTAACAGATTACACTTTGAAAAGGAGACTAGTACAGCATTGCGTAAATAACGATGAATTCAGCGCCTGCTCTTTGCGCCAGCGCCGCGTTGTCGTCAGTCAACGATGCCACCGCATCGCCTCCCTCCTCCGCCTTGCCCTGACACAAATATCAGGCGCTGATATTCACCGTTATTTACGCAATGCTGTACTAGTTAAAGTGAAAAAATTGTGTTTATTAGTATTTATGACCACTATATTGTGTTTAACCGCTTGCGGAACAGATAAAAAGGATGAAGCATTGGAAAGCAGTAGTTCTATTCTTCAAACTGAAACAACAACAGACACAAAAAAGAATCCGGAAGAAACGTCAGGCGAAATGGAAACAACCAGTTCTGCGGAGAATGAACAGGAATCACTTCCCAAAACAGAAACAACCTTTGAACTTACGGAACAGGGAAAGAATTTTCTGACACAAATGTGTAAAAAATTGAATGACTTCAATTCCCAAACAGCAAAGGACGAAACATTTTGGCGAGATTTCCTATTTTATTCTTATACTGGCGCATCTGAGGGTGCAGAAACAGAAACAGTACCTCGTGATGATTTTGATGAAACAGTTGTTAAAATTAGTTTACAAGAAGCAGAAGCCTATGCAAAACTGGTGTTTGGCGTTGACCTGCCAGATATAAAGCCTTCTTTTGAAGATATGGAACAAGGACAAACCTCTTTCTATTATCAGAACGGTTACTATTACATTGGTGTTTCCGATTATCCTGATTACCAATATACATTTGCCGATTATGAGGAATCTGGTGATTCTATTACAGTAAGATATACGATTGATTTTGAGGGCGAAAGCAATGTTGGTACAGTATGTTTTGGCATCGTGCCAAAAGATAATGAAAACGGTTTTATCATTACTTCTAAAAGCACTGAATTTTAATGGGCAAATAAAACAAAACAGGGCGGCGGGGCAGGTTTTGACTATCTCGCCGCCTTATCTGTTATCGTTCCATATCCTGCGTCTTGCGGGGGTGCTGTTCCTGCCGCAAGATACTGTAAACGTTCTTTCTGATTTTCTCGGCTTCTTTCACTTTTTCGGCTTTGGTCTTTGCCACGGGTCAATCGCTCCTTTCATGTTTGGTATGGATTAGGCGTTTGCGAAACGCCAGAACCCGCATAAATGAGGGATTCTTTTTGTTACAAGATAAAACGATTCCTCACTGGTTTATGGTAAAATTGAGATGTCAAGTAGCAATCAGCCATTCACCGGAAAGGAGTTGTATCTATATGATACCGTAATGGCACTATTCAGCACCCATCATGCACGCCATCGGGGACGCCGGATCAGTACATATTACAGCGCGGGGGATGGATCAGTGATAACGTTATGAAAACCGTGTGATTTTCGTGTGATATCCGTGTGATACATACCCCACAAAAAGCTTTATATTTGGGGATAAGATATTTTAAATTTTTCCCCTCCGGAACATCAAAAAACCTTGTAACTACGGGATATATCCAGTATTTACAAGGCTTTCCTTAAAGAGCACGAGACGGGATTCGAACCCGTGCTCCGTCTTTTTAAAAACCCCTTATAAATACAGGACTTTAAAAAAACCTTGTAAATCAATGCCTTTTATGATTTTACATATTTATAATGCATCTATATAAGTGTATAAATTATAACAGATTATACAGCTATGCAACACGAAATGCAACACGAAAAAGGGTATAATCCGGATTCATATTTTAAGCATGCGTTACGGCTTATGCTATAGGTTATGCAATTAATTTGTACATATTATAAAGACACGCGCTGTCTACCAATGTTGGTAGCTTATATTTATATGGAGGTTACGAATGAAAAGAACATTGACGGAAACGGAAAAGAAAGCTATAGAAATTGCTAAAGATATCTACCAGTATCACCTCGGGCTGGTCTGGCAAGATATCGAAAATCCCTTTTACGAAGACCTGCCATTTCCTGAAAAAGAACTGGCGCGGGCTCTCATACACCTGTATAGCTTTACCTTTGCCAGGATGCTGGAAGTTCCGTATGAGCCACAGGGTTAAAATCTGTAGTTAAAAAGATGCATAGCCGCCACTGTTGGTAGTGGCGGCTATCTAATATCCGTCATGTGTCTGATAAAGCGGCCTGATAGAGCAATCCCAACGATTTGGCAAACATAAGCCTGATATAATCCGCGCATGTTCTTTTTTGGGTAGCCCAATCTTCCACCGTACGAAGCGGGATGCAGAATTTAACGGCGAATGCAGACTGCGTAAGACCTGACGCAAGTATAATATCCCTGACGCTCATATGGGCTACGCCATGGATACTTTTTAGAACCCGGGTAATTTCAGACGGATCATCACTGATTTCATCAAACCACTCAGGAAATCCGTATTCTCCTATATACATGTCTCTGTCCGGCTGCTCAAGTGCGTCTTTCCATAATTTATAAAACAATTTATCTGTCATTTTGGCACTCCTTCCTATATCGTGTTCTTTCATCTTCATATTTCTGTAAATTTCTCTTATATCCTCTTTTTATATCTGCTACACATTGCAGCAATTTCTTTTGCTCTGCCCTGCAATAATCAGAGCACAGGTTGGTAGATGTATCGCTTGTAAAAGGCCGAAGGCAGTAAACACAGATTTTCTGCGTGTGCTTTCTCCGTTCCTGTTTTCTGGCATCCTGCCCTGATAGTTTATGATACCCTTTTTTGTGCCTGCGCTGCCATTCTAAAACACCCTCCCTCTGACACGCATCAGAGCAGTATTTTTGCCTTCCGGAAATAACAGTGTACTCTTTTCCACAGATAATACACTTATCAATACTTCCGATGGGGCGCGCTGCCGGCTTACGCTTATAATGTACTTTTGCCATGTATGCGCAATCCGGACAACGCCTCGCCCGCGGCCCTCCAAAAAACTCCGTATTGCAATCCTGGCAAACCCGTATTCGGATCACAGTATCAGATTTTTTTATTTTTGCACATTCCGGGCAGTAGTAACAATCTGAACCACCAAAGAAAGACCTGCCGCATAACTGACAGGTCTTTTTTGTCCTATGCGCATGCATATTTAACAGCTTCCTCAATCATCTCCCTGATCTGTGCCATCGACATAGGCTCAGAAATATTACCGCATCTAATAATATCTTTGTTATGGTACTGACTCCATGAATTCTGCCCCAGAGAACAATGATAATCTGTCCATGCCTCCCCAGTTACGCGGTTGTAATTAACCTGAAGATATTCACTGGAACAGTATCCGTCTAAGTTTTTGCTTTCCCCTGCGATTTTCTTAATGCCTTTAATTTTTAATGTATTTGTCATTGATTTATCCTCCTCAAATTGTGTTTTGTTTTAACTGTCCTTATTATACCACGCAATGCGTGGAAATGCAATAGTTTTTAATTACTATTTTTAAATTTATTCCTGAAAAAGGCTACGGACAAATTGGAGCATATATTACAACATAAAATGGCGAGGCCGTCCATAATATAAAAGGTTATATATATGAAGGCACACCCGATAGCATAAAAATAACAGCGCCTATTGGCTACCATATTTATTTGCTCTCAGTTCAAGGTGGGGACGGAAATACTTATGGCTCATTTATATTACAAGGATACTCTCCAGGTGGCCCTAGTAGAAATCATGTAACTGAATTATCTTCAGGTAGTGTTTCTGTGTCTATAAGTGGTTCCATGGATTATATTGTGTCAGGATATGTTCATAATGCAAATATAAATTGGTCTTTAGTCGTTTTGTATGGTAAAAAGCCTGTTATAACTGTGTAAAATGGCGAGTTCCCAATAATATTTAAGAAGTTTCCAGACAAAAAAGACGTTAATATTGCTAATACAGTTACAAATTTTAGAAATAACAATGAAGTTTGTGGATACTTTTTTTCTTGGGGAAATGTTACAGACGCGCCAGATGATATTATTGGCGGATATGTTTTGTTTTTTGCAGAACCACAAGTTACTGGAAATACTTGCTTAATATATTTAACCTCAAACTCAGTTTATTTTGGTAGAATATATCAAGGTGTTATATATTGGTCAACAAGAGTAGCTTCGATACATTAAATGGCGAGGCAGATTCTGTTAAATACAGAATATTAACCGCAAATGCAGTTGGTGGAGATGTTTTAGAATTTGCAA